>NZ_CAXTHO010000096.1:0-11465 GCF_964244015.1 uncultured Amnibacterium sp.
TCGTGGGTTCGAATCCCACGCCCTCCGCCATCTGCCGCCTGTTGAAATTCTTGGCTCGAACCTCATGAGGGGCTCAGCCGAGCTCGCTCACGGAGCCGAGTGGAGGCGGTTTCGTAGCCGAGCCTGCACTGCCCCGCCTGCCCATTCGCGCCGGCCTCCGCGACGGCGGTCGGGTGCCGCAGGTCGTGCGGCGTCAGCTGCGGGACGTACACATCGACGGCGCTTCCGTCCTCACCGCGATCGGGGCCGAGCGGACCCCCCTGTAATGGGCCTTACCCCCGCGGAGGGGAGGCTTTTAGCGTCGTCGTACTGGGAGTCATCCGGTCTCGATCGGACCCGATTCGCAGCATCGATTTCCCGAAACGGCAAACCCGGCGCGAGCCGGCGACGCAAAGCCACGGGGCCCTCGAGGTCAGCCGAGCTACCGAATGAAAGACGTGCCGTCCGATGTCTCTGGCGACCCTTCGTGCTCGCGCACCACAGCTCGAGGTCCGACCGGACGGCGTCGCGGCTGTGCGCCGCTCGGGAAGGAGACCGCACCGCCTGCTCATGTTCGGCGGCGGTCTGCTCGCCGGCGTCGGCCTCCGCGACCACAACCTCGGCCTGCCTGGTCACGTGGCTGACGCGCTCATCGAACGGTCCGGACGAGGAGCGGACATCGACGTCATCGTCGACCGCTTCCCGACCTCGATGCGGGCCCTCGACGGTCTCCGCGGTCTGCGGCTTCGCCGTTACGACGCAGTGCTCGTGTTCGTGGGCGACCGACCGGTGCGCGCCGGGGTCAACCCGGACCGCTGGCAGCGTGAGATCGAGACGCTCGTGCGGACCGTTCGCGACCAGGTCTCTCCGGGTGCCCCGGTGATCCTCTGCGACACCGCCCACGCGATGCTCACGATGGGCACCAGCCCGGTCTCGCGTCGGACGAACGCCAGATCGGACCGACTGTCCGCGATCACCGCCGGTGTCGCCGAGTCCGCCGGCGTGAGTGTCGTCGAGCTGACCCCGGTCGCGGCGGCCGCCTCGACGACTCGGCTCTCGGCGACCACCTACGGGATCTGGGCCGACATCATCGCGTCCCGCCTGTACGGGAAGCTCCTCACGCTCGAGGACCCGAAGGTCCGCGAGTCCCCCGCGGCGTTCCGCAGCCGTCCCGATCCGGAGGTTCCTCGCCAGAGTGCCCTGGGGCAGATGCGGCTCGCGCAGGGTGTGCGGAACCCGATGCTCGATTTCATCGTCAGCCAGACCAGGATCGCGTTCGGCACCCGATGGGCGCACCTCAACATCATCGACGGCGACGTGCAGCGCACCTATGCGTCCGCGTCCCCAGAGCTGGGAGTGTCCGACCGCAAGTGGTCGTTCTGCGATCACACGATCCGCACCGACGTGCTCACACTGGTCAACGACTCCCTCTGCGACCCCCGTTTCCAAGACAATCCCCTCACTCGAGGGGATGAGCCGATCCGGTTCTACGCCGGTTATCCCATCCATTCGTGGGATGGCTTCCGCGTCGGGGCGCTCTGCATCGTCGACAGCTTCCCGCGCAACATGATGCCGTCCGAATTGAATGCGCTCCGTGACTTCGCCGGCCGGATCGAGCAGGAGATCTGGGGCGCCGCGCTGCGTGATGTCGGTCTTCCCGCGAACGCCGGGCGTCACGGGCTGTGGCTTCAGCGATCTTCCGAGACGGGGAGGAGCGAACCGGTCTTCAGGGATGCGTGAAAGCCGACTCGACAGGTGGTGAGCAGACCGGGAGCGGTGTGAGCGCGAGGCGTCCCGGTGCGAACGCAGGGGTGGAAGGCGTGCCGTGCACGCTCTCCACCCCCGCTCCGTCCACGGCCTTCCGCAGATCACACACGCATCGCCGGAGGCGGGGACCTCGCCCACGAGTGCGCTGTGCGCTCCCGGATCCCGACTGGCGCCGGCCGGTCCCGACGAGGGGTGAGGAATTCGGTCCCTTCGAGCGCCGGATCGGCGCCCGTGGTCGTGTCGACGACCTCGAGTGGATGGATCAGGTCGTCGAACTCGGCCTGGACGAGGATCTCCTCGGCCTCTCGGATGACTGCCTCGATCTCGTCGGCGGCGAGATCGACCTGCGCTTCGATGAGCGGCATCAGTGACCTCCTCGAACTCGCTGGATCACGGATCGGCGGGGAGGACCGAGCTCTCGCGAGGTCCTCCCCGCGACGACTCAGCCCGCGATCGAGTGCTGCTCCTCCGTCTGAGCCGAGGTGACCTCGATCTTCCGCGGCTTCGCCTTCTCGCTCACGGGGATCACGACCGAGAGGACCCCGTTGTCGTAGTGCGCGGTGATCGCATCGGAATCGATGCCTTCACCGACACTGAACTGCCGCAGGTAGGCGCCGTGCGGCCGCTCCTGGGCGAGCCACTTGACCCCGCCCTGCGTGTCCGGGGTGCGATTCGCACGGATCGTCAGCAGCTGGCCATCGACGTCGATATCGACGGAGCCCGGGTCGACGCCCGGCATGTCCGCATTCAGCACGTACCGGTTGCCGTCACGGTACAGGTCCACGGGCATGAACTTCGGCCCCGGCCGGGTGCCGAGGAGACCTGCGGTCAGGCGGTCCAGCTCGGTGAAAGGATCAAAAGACATTGCCATGATGAAGAGTCCCCTTTCAGGATGATGCGTCTGGAGTTGTGGCCCCCGGAACCCCTCGGCTCCGCGAACAAAAAAATTGTAGAACTCGTGCTCGGGTCCATGTCTGAAAAATCGCTCAGAACCGGATTCGGGAGTGCTGAGATCGATCGCTGCCCCCGAGGTGACGGGTGCTCTGTGCACAGTGTGTGCACCGGATCCGGGGGAACCTCCAATCGGATATCGGATTGTGTACAGATGGCGTAGGTTCGGCGCATGGTCGGTGCTGTCCGTGCGAGCGATCGGGTCTACGACGCGATCCGCGAGGACCTCCTGGCAGACCGTCTGGCCCCGGGTACCGCGCTCAGCGAGGTCGAGCTGGCGGAGCGGCTCGGCGTCTCGCGGACCCCGCTGCGGGCCGCCCTCTCGAAGCTCGCGCTCGAAGGGCTGATCGACACCTCGCGAGGGCGGACGGCCGTCGTGCCCGACGTGTCGGCCACGAGCGTCTCCGAGCTGTTCGAGCTGCGGGAGGCGCTCGAGGTGCAGGCCGCCAGGCTCTCCGCGCGACGCGGTTCACCGGCCGTGTTCACGGCGCTCGCGGACGAGCTCGAGGATGCCGCCCGGCTGCTGCACGCGGGGGGCCAGGACGCCTACTACGAGGTGGTCGCCCGATTCGACGAGGCGATCGACGCCGCAGTCGGCAACCGGTCCCTCTGCGCCGCGCTCGACACCGCGCGCCTGCATCTCGCGCGCGCCCGCCGGGTCGCGGCCGACGATCCCGAGCGCCTCCTGCAGGCGGCCGTCGAGCACGCGGTGATCTGCAGGGCGATCGCCGCCGGCGACGAGGCGCTCGCCGCAGCGGCGACGCTCGTGCACCTCCGCGCATCGCTCTCCACCATCCTCGCGACCCTCCGGGCGCGAGCCGACCGGAACGGCGGCACCGCATGAGATCGATCACCGTCCGCACGCACCGCAGCGACGAGCCCCTCGCGATTCAGGATCAGCTCGCCTGGCGCATCGCCGAGGTCGCGGCCGACCCGGTGGCGGTCCCCGACGAGGTGACGGAGATGGTGATCAACCGGCTCATCGACAACGCCGCGGTGGCCGTCGCATCGCTGACCAGGGCGCCGGCCGTCGCCGCGCGGGCGCAGGCCCTCCGTCATCCGTTCGCTCCCGGCTCGAGCGTGTTCGGGGTCGCCGGCACCTGGTCGCCCGAGTGGGCGGCGTGGGCGAACGGCGTCGCCGTGCGCGAGCTCGACTACCACGACACGTTCCTCGCCGCCGAGTACTCGCATCCCGGGGACAACATCCCGCCGATCCTGGCGGTGGCCCAGCACGCCGGCCGCACCGGCGTTAAGGTGCTCCGCGGCATCGTCACGGGCTACGAGATCCAGGTGGACCTCGCGAAGGCGATCAGCCTGCACGCCCACAGGATCGATCACGTCGCCCACCTGGGCCCGAGCGCCGCGGCCGGCATCGGGACCCTGCTCGGGCTCGACGTCGAGACGATCTTCCAGGCGGTCGGCCAGGCGCTGCACACGACCACCGCGACCAGGCAGTCGCGCAAGGGCGCGATCTCGACCTGGAAGGCTCACGCGCCCGCGTTCGCCGGGAAGATGGCGGTCGAGTCCGTCGACCGCGCGATGCGGGGCCAGACCAGCCCGACCCCGATCTACGAGGGCGAGGACGGCGTGATCGCCTGGCTGCTCGACGGGCCGGAGGGGCGCTACGAGGTCGCGCTGCCCGAGCCGGGCGAGCCGAAGCGCGCGATCCTCGACAGCTACACGAAGGAGCACTCGGCCGAGTACCAGGCGCAGGCCTGGATCGACCTGGCGCGCCGGCTGCGCGAGGAGCACCCCGAGCTCGCGGACCCGGAGAGCTCGACGGCCATCGTGCTGCACACGAGCCACCACACGCACCACGTGATCGGCTCGGGCGCGAACGACCCGCAGAAGTACGACCCGACCGCCAGCCGCGAGACGCTGGACCACTCGATCCCGTACATCTTCGCCGTCGCGCTGCAGGACGGTACCTGGCACCACGTCGACTCCTACGCGCCGGAGCGAGCCGGCCGCGCGGACACGGTGGCGCTCTGGCGCACGGTCTCCACCCGCGAGGATCCCGAGTGGACGCGCCGCTACCACTCGCTCGACCCGGCCGAGAAGGCGTTCGGAGGCCGGGTCGAGATCACCCGTGCCGACGGGTCCGTCCTGATCGACGAGATCGCGGTCGCCGACGCCCATCCGCTCGGTGCCCGGCCGTTCGCCCGTGCCGACTACATCCGCAAGTTCCGCGGGCTCGCCGAGGGCGTGATCGAGGAGCCGGAGATCCTGCGGTTCCTCGCGCTCGTGCAGCGGCTGCCCGAGCTCACCGCGGACGAGGTCCGTGGGCTGAACGTCATCGCCCGGCCGGGACTCCTCGACGCGTCGCCGGCTCCGAAGGGACTCTTCTGATGCTGTACTCCACCCTCCCCGCGCACGAGAAGCGCGCCGCGTTCCGCACCGCGCTGCGCTCGGGGAAGCTCCTCCGGATGCCGGGGGCGTTCAACCCGCTCAGCGCGCGCCTGATCGAGGAGAAGGGGTTCGAGGGCGTCTACGTCTCCGGCGCGGTGATAGCCGCGGATCTCGGCCTGCCCGACATCGGGCTCACGACGCTGTCGGAGGTCGCCGGCCGGGGAGCGCAGATCGCCAGGATGACCGACCTGCCGACGCTGATCGACGCGGACACCGGCTTCGGCGAGCCGATGAACGTCGCCCGAACCGTGCAGGCGCTCGAGGACGCGGGCGTCGCGGGGCTGCACATCGAGGACCAGGTCAACCCGAAGCGGTGCGGTCACCTCGACGGCAAGGCGGTCGTCGACGCCGACACCGCCGTGCAGCGCATCCGGGCGGCGGTCGATGCCCGCCGCGACCCGAACCTGCTGATCATGGCGCGCACCGACGTCCGCGGGGTCGACGGGCTCGCAGCCGCGACGGACCGGGCGAAGCAGCTGGTCGACGCCGGCGCGGACGCGGTCTTCCCGGAGGCGATGGCCGACCTGCACGAGTTCGAGGCGATGCGGGCGGCGATCGACGTGCCGATCCTCGCGAACATGACCGAGTTCGGGAAGAGCGAGCTTTTCTCGGTCGACCAGCTCGAGTCCGTCGGCGTCGATCTCGTCATCTTCCCCGTCTCGCTGCTCCGCATCGCGATGGGCGCCGCGGAGCGCGGGCTGGACACGCTCGCCGCCGACGGCTCGCTGCGCGCCGAGGTGCCCGCGATGCAGACCCGCGCCCGCCTCTACGAGCTGCTCGACTACGCCGCATACAGCACCTTCGACACCTCGATCTTCGACTTCGAGATCCCCACCGCGCGATGACCGGCACCGACACCGGCCGAACGCAACACGAAGGAGTGACCGATGAGCACTGACGAACCGCAGATCCGGAAGGGCCTCGCCGGCGTCGTCGTCGACACCACCGCCGTCTCGAAGGTGAACGCCGAGACGAACTCGCTGCTGTACCGCGGCTACCCCGTGCAGCAGCTCGCGGCGAGCCGCTCGTTCGAGGAGGTCGCGTACCTGCTCTGGCACGGCGAGCTGCCGACCGCCGAGCAGCTGGCGGAGTTCTCGGCGCTCGAGCGGTCGCAGCGGGCGCTGGATCCCGCGGTCCGCCGGGTGATCGACGACCTGCCGCTCACGGCCCACCCGATGGACGTCGTGCGCACCGCGGTCAGCGTGATCGGGGCGCTCGATCCCGCATGGGCGGACTCGAGTCGCGACGGCCTCCTGCGCAAGTCGTACGCCCTGTTCGCCAAGCTGCCCGCGATCATCTCCTACGACCAGCGCCGTCGGCGCGGGCAGGAGGTCGTCGAGCCCGACCCCTCGCTCGGCTACTCGGCGAACTTCCTCCGGATGTCCTTCGGCGAGGCCCCGTCATACGTCGTGCTGAAGGCCTTCGACGTGTCGATGATCCTGTACGCCGAGCACTCGTTCAACGCATCGACCTTCACCGCTCGCGTGGTCGCGTCGACGCTGTCCGACCTGTACTCGTCCGTCGTCGCCGGGATCGGGGCGTTGAAGGGTCCGCTGCACGGCGGGGCGAACGAGGCCGTCATGCACCTCTTCGACGAGATCGGCACGGCCGAGAACGCCGCCGGCTGGCTCGAGAAGGCGCTGGCGCAGAAGCGCACGATCATGGGCTTCGGCCACCGGGTCTACAAGAAGGGGGACTCGCGGGTGCCGACGATGAAGGCGGCCCTCGACACCCTGATCGAGGAGTTCGACCGGCCCGACCTGGCGGCGCTGTACGACGCGCTCGAGCAGGCGATGACCGAGCGCACCGGCATCCTGCCCAACCTCGACTACCCGAGCGGGCCCGCCTACCGCCTCATCGGCTACGACACCGAGATGTTCACACCGCTCTTCGTGGCGTCCCGCATCACCGGCTGGACCGCGCATGTGATGGAGCAGCTCGCGTCGAACGCGCTGATCCGCCCGCTGTCGCTCTACGACGGCCCGGAGCAGCGGTCCGTCCCCGAGCCGCCTCCCGCGTGATGCGCGTCGTGCTGAGCGGAGCGCGACAGCAGGATCCAGGACGTTCAGCAGGACCGGAGGCGCGTTCCAGTCCTGCTGAAGCTCCTCGATCCTGCTGAAGTGCTCCCTGGTAGACAGCACCCGAACACGGGCCCGACCAGCGCCCGTGCTCAGCGCTCGAGCGGCGGATCCTTCGGGTGGCGCCTGCGGACCACGAGGACGACGGCGGTGATCGCGGCTGCGACGACCACGCCGACCGTGCCCCACAGCAGCCAGGGCGGCTGCTCGCTCGGGAGGGCTCTCGGCGCTTCTCCGCGAACCCTCGCCCCGTAGGCCGTGCGGATGCCCTGCTCGGCCGCGGTGGCGAGCGCGGCCGCTCCCGCAGCGTTCGGATGCAGCGCGCCCGGGTCGAGCTCGACGTGCTCGACGTCCTTGCCCGACGTGAGGTGCAGACCGTTCACGTATCGTGCGACCTTCGCGCAGGCCGAGTGCGCAGCGGTGGTCTCGAGCATCGAGACGTAGGTGCCGCCCTGCTGCTCGACCGCGCTCCTCGTGGCGGCGTCCAGCGACACCTGCAGGTCGTGGAAATACCGGACATCCGTATCGGTGAACGGGAAGCTGTTCTCGGGGAAGGTGCCGGTGAGCGTCGACACCGTGATGGCGGGGACGAAGCAGCCGCCTGCCGGCGTGTTCGCCGCGTCCGGGAAGATCGTCGGGTACCCGACGACCACCACGACCGCGTTCGGCGCCGCCGACCGGATCGCGCGCACGGCACGGCCGATGGCGGTGCGGATCGTGCCGTCCACCTCCTGCTGCAGCGTGTCGACGCCGTTCTGCACGAACCGGCTGCGGCAGTCGGGTACGTCCGTCCCCGCGATCACCGGTCCGTCCGCGGTCAATGCGACGCAGGAGAACGCCTGGGAGAACAGGCCCGAGTCGTTGCCGCCGATCGTGAGCGTGACCGTCCGGGTGGAGGCGCTCAGCGCGGAGTCCTGCGCGGGAGCGCCCTGACTGCTGCCGGCCCGCAGGTCCGCCGTCGTCGCAGACGCGCAGCTGACGTCCGTCAGCTGCAGCCCGAGCGCCGCCGCGACGCGGTGCGGGTAGTCCCGTGCCGACTGGCCGCATGCGGCGACCGGCTTCCCGGTCGGGTCCGGCAGCCCGTAGCCCGCGGCGTACGAGTCGCCGAGGGCGACGTAGGCGGAGCCGGCGGGAGGCGCGGATGCAGGAGGCGACGCCGCGGCGAGCCCAGCGCCCGAGAGGGCGATGAACGCGGTCGCGGACAACGCACGGAGAAGGCGAATCAGCGGGGGACCTCCGGCTCGGGTCGGTCGGGGCTGCTTCGTCGCGGCGGGTGGAACCGACGATTGTCGCACTGCCTCGACGGGAGGGCGGCTCGGTGCGCGGATCCCCAGTGCAAGCGATCCACTCGTGGCAGCGCTGCGCATGTCGCGGCGGCCGCGTGCGACGGTCGCGCTAGCGTCGCCCCCGCGTCCGCGACCGGGCGGTTTCCGGGGGGAGATCCGATGCTCGTCCGACGGCGTGTCCTCAGCATCCTCGCCGTGCTCGCCACCGCCGGCATCGTGCTCGTCAGCGTCGCGGATCCGTACGCGGGTGCTCGCGCGTCGGCCTTCTACCGAGAGCCCGTGCTGGCGAAGCCGGCGGCCGTCCAGCGCTTCGCCATCGACGGCGGCTTCGTGCTCGTCGCCGTGCAGCGCGACCGGTTCACCACCGAGATCGTCGGCGGGGACGGGGTGGCCGCGGCGCCGAGCGGCCCCGTCGTCCCAGCGGGGACCGCGCAGGCGTACGCAGCGGGAGTCGTCGCGTCACGCGGCTGGGCGGCGAGCGAGTTCGGCTGCCTCGCGAGCCTCTGGAACCGCGAGTCGGGCTGGAACTCGCGCGCCGCGAACCCGAGCGGCGCCTACGGCATCCCGCAGGCGCTGCCCGGCAGCAAGATGGGTGCCGGCTGGCAGACCGACTACCGCGTGCAGATCCGCTGGGGCGTCGGCTACATCGCGGCTCGCTACGGCAGCCCGTGCGGCGCGTGGGCGCACTCGCAGGCGGTCGGCTCCTACTGACCGGGGCGAGGTCAGGATCTCGCTGCGGTCCGACCGGCGCGGACCTCCACATGGCCTGCCCAGAAGGTCCTGCTGCGGACGGTCTCGGCCCCCTCCTCGACGACCATCCAGGGTCGGGCGTCGAGATCGCCGAGACCGACGGCGGAGATCCACCGCGACCACAGCCCGATCACCGGGTGACCGGACGCGGGCCGTCCGATGTCCGCGATCGCGACCCGCGCGCCCGGGCGCGCAGCTGCGAGCCCGGTGGTCCACGCGGAGCGCCACGCCGGGATGAGCGACAGCGTGTTCACCGCGAGCACGGCGTCGACGGGGGGCGAACTCGGTGGCAGGACCGACCGGGCGCGCGTGAGATCCGCGAGCACGAGGCGGACCGCGGGCCATCCGGATCGCTTCCGGCCGATCAGGGTCCGCGCACGCCGCCCGCTGCGCCGCAGCATCGCCCTGCTGTCGTCGACGGCGGTGATGGTGCCGCTCGACCCGATCTCGTCGGCGATCAGCGGCAGATCCAGCCCGGTTCCGCAGCCGAGCACCAGCACGTGGTCGCCCTCGGACAGCTCGAGCGCACGGATCGCAGCGACGCGGCCCGGCCGGTAGAGCGGACGCTCGCCGGAGAACACGTCGTAGAGCAGTCCGGTCACGACTCCGTAGCGGCGCATGTGCTCATCCTGACCGGCCGGCGGCCGGAGCGTCAGAACGAGTCGAGCGATCTCGGCGAGCCGAGCCCGGTCGGTCCGTCGAAGCCGACGACCGCCGAGCAGAGCGCGCCGGCGCAGCTGCCGTTCGAGCCGGCCGTGATGTCCCAGAACGCCGCCGCGTTCGCGTACAGCGGCTGCGCGTTCGAGTACCGGGCGGCGTGACCGGATCGCACGATCATCGCGGCCACGAGCGGGGCGGCGAGCGACGTGCCACCGGCGACGAGCCAGCCGGTGTCGGTGTCGGCGGCCGTGCCGAAGGTGTCGTACGTCGAGATCCCCGAAGACGGGTCGGCGTCCGCGGCGATGTCGGCGATCCCGCGCCGCGCGCAGGTCGTGCTCGGCTGCCAGCTCGGTCGGGGGATGGAGGTGGAGCAGCCGGAGCCGGTCCCGTCCCAGGCGGTTTCGACCCAGCCCGCTCGGGAGGTCTGCGCCGCGGTGGCCGTGGCCGCCGTCACACCGGCCGCAGCGGCCTCGTCGCGCAGCAGCTTCGCCTGGGCCTTCGCAAGGCGTGCGGCGGCGGTGCGGTGACCGACGCGGGCCTTCGTGACGGCCTTGTCGAGCGCGCGGACGTGTCGCCTCCACACGGCCTTGCCGTGCGGCGTCGTCGCGTGCTGCAGGTGCACGCGAGCGGAGCGGGCCCGCTTCTTCAGCGCCAGGAGGTGGCGCTTCGCCACGCTGAGACTGGTCCTGGCCTTCGCGACCGCCTGCTGATCGCCGATGACCTCGGCGGTCGTCGTGGCCGCGGTCACCACGCCGCTGTGCACGGCGAACGTCCGCATCGCGGCGGTGGAGCCGCTGTCGGCGGAGGTCCCCGTCAGCGTGGTGCCGCCGACGGCGATCACGTTCGGCAGAGCGGCGGGCAGGACAGCGGCCCCGTAGCCGTCGTCCCCCGTGGCCGCGACGATCGGCACGCCGGGACTCGTGAAGTAGTCCGCGGAGGCGTCGCTCCAGCCCGACCACTCCGTCCCGCCCCATGAAGCGGACACCGCGTCGGCGCCGAGCCGGACCGCGGTGCGCACGGCCGCCCCCAGGCTGCTCAGATAGTCGTTGTTCGCCTCGACGACCAGGATCCTGCAGTCCGGACAGGCTGCCGACACGGCGTCGACGTCCAGCGATGTCTCCTCGCCCCAGCCGATGTCCGTCGCGGGCAGCGTCGACGTCCCGGTCTGACCGACGATGCGGAGGCAGCCGGTGTCGCTCGTGCAGGCGGGCAGCCCGAACGTGCTGCGGTAGACGGCCAGGTCCGCTTCGAGATGCGGGTCGGAGTACGCGGTCGCGATCGCGACGGTCAGCCCGGCGGTGCCCCCCGTCAGGTCGTATGCGGATGCGATGTCCGCCGGTGACAGCCCGTCACCGGGGCCCGGCTGACGCGCCGGGTCGACCTGCAGGAACGAGTGCGCTCGCGCGTCGGAGGGCGCCTGCGAGTCCGCCGTCACCGCGAACGGCGTCACCACAGCCAGCGCGCAGAGCGCAGCCGGCAGCAGTCGGGTTCTCGACATCGACACGACCTTCCCCCACTGCGCGGTCGTGACACGGTACGCAACGCCCGGCGCGTCCCACGTCGCCCAGTTCGGGTGCCGTGCGCG
>NZ_CAXTHO010000097.1:0-11329 GCF_964244015.1 uncultured Amnibacterium sp.
CGAGAGGAGTACGGCCGGTTATCGTCCCAATTTTCGGAGCGTCAGCACTCGAGGACGCACCTCTGACGTTCGCGGGAGCTGCCGAAGCCCGCGCCAGACCGCCTGGTGTGGGGCTTAAAGCTAGGGCTCCCAGCAACCCAAGGCCCAGAACCGCGCCGGCTGTTCGCCTCATCTGATCCTCCTACGTCTTGCCGACCGCGTCGTCGACATATGGCAGCGGAGCGTAGGCGCGACGCTGAGAAAGGCAAGAAAAACCTATGAGTCTCAGCCCGGACCTAGCCTCGCGCGCCCCCGTCCCGCGCCGAGATGCCGGAGGTCATGCGGCAGCTGCTGCTGCCCCGCCCGGCGCCGCTCGGCGATCCGCCCGAAGCGCTCGGCGAGCCGCGGGTAGCGGTCGATGACCGCCGGCTGGCGCGCGAGCTGGTCCAGCCGCTGGTAGGAGCGGGCGGGGCTCGGGCTCACGGTCGTCCTGCTGCATCTTCATTCGTGCCTGGATGACCCAGTCCGGTGCGCGCGCTGGATCGGTTCCGGGTGGTCGCGGCGATCGCGAGCAGCGTGATCAGCACCCCTCCGATACCGGTGATGGTCCATGCGGTCGAAGCGCTGGTACCGAGTCCCTGCTGGACGGTCCCGTCGGCGGCGATGGTCGCGACTGCGCCGAGGACTGCCACGCCGACGGCCTGTCCCACCTGCCGGGCGGTGCTGGAGAGGGCGGAGGCGACGCCGACGCGCGATCGGGGGAGTCCCGCCACGACTACGGTCGTGATGGGCGCGTTGACCATGCCGAACCCGATGCCGAAGCAGAGGTACGCCAGCAGCAGCAGCGGCAGCGGACCGGTCGGGGTGGAGAGGATCAGGAGGCCGGACCCGGCCATGAAGCCGATCCCGGCGGTGACGAGCGGGGTGCGGGGGCCGCGCTGTGCGGTGAGGCGTCCGGCGATGGGGGCGAGGACGATGGTGGCGGCTGCGACCGGGAGCAGGCAGAGCGCGGTCTGCAGCGGCGAGAACCCGCGGACGACCTGGAGCTGCAATCCGGTCAGGAACAGGAACCCGGCCGTCGTGGCGAGCCCGATCACCGAGATGCCGAGTCCGGGGGAGAGTGCGCGGCTGCGGAACAGGCGCAGCTCGAGCAGCGGTGCCGGTGCCCGGCGCTCCCGGAGGATGAACGCAACGCCGACGACGGCGCCGAGACTCGCCGACGTCAGGAGGGGGACTGCCATCCACCCGCGGCTCGCCCCCTCGATGACGCAGAACAGCAGGGTGCCGAGCGCAGCGGTGGCGAGGATCTGGCCGGGGATGTCCATGCGACGGTCCCGGTGGGCGGCGAACGCCGGGATGACGACGGGTGTTGCGGCGATCGCTGCGATGCAGAGCGGCAGGGGCGCGAGGAATACGGCGCGCCACCCGAACGGACCGACCAGCACGCCGCCGAGCAGGGGTCCGAGGGCGAGGCTGGCGCCGTAGACGGAGCTCCACGCGCCGAACGCGCCGGCTCGCCGCTTCGGGTCGGGGTAGGCCTCGGCGACGATCGAGATCGCGACCGGGTTCAGCAACGCCCCGAACGCACCCTGCAGGACTCGACTCGCGATCAGCGTGCCGACGGTCGGTGCGGCGCTGCACAGCACCGACGCGGCGATGAAGCCGAGCAGCCCCACGACGAACACCCGGCGACGACCGAACCGGTCGGCGAGTGCGCCGGAGAGCAGCAGCAGTGATCCGAGCACGAGCTGATAGGCGTCGATGACCCACTGCAGCTCCGTCAGGGACGCGGAGAAGTCCGCCCGGATGGAGGGGAGCGCGAGGTTGACGATCGAGTTGTCGATCCCGATCGTGAGCTGGCTCAGACAGCACACGATCAGCACCAGCCGCGGAGAGGCCGTCCTCCGACGCTGATGCCCGCAGCGTCTCGTCACAGCTCCGCACCCTGCACGGCAGCTGTCGTCCGTGTCGAACAACGATCCGTCATCGGCACCGATCACATATGCGGATCGGTACAGTCGCGGGATGGCGCCCATCCTTGACATCACCCCGTTGCGCAGCTTCGTGGCGATCGGCACGTTCGGCGGATTCCATCGCGCTGCGGCAGCGCTCAACCTGACGCAGAGCGCGGTCAGCCGCCACGTCGCCGTCCTGGAGCGCGCAACCGGCCGCACCCTCATCGATCGGCGTGGACGCCACGTCGCGCTCACCGACGAGGGACGACAGCTGCGCATCGCGGCGGAACGGATCCTCGCCGAGCACGACGCCGCCGCAGACCGGTACACCAGCCCGTCGCCCGAGCAGCTGACGATCGCATCAGCCGATCACGTGGCGGACGAGCTGCTCCCGTCCCTCATCGCGCGGCTCCGCGCGGCGCTGCCGGGCGTGGAGCTGCACCTGAAGACCGGCCGCGGCCCGGACCTCCGCGCCGCGATCGATCGCGGCGACATCGACCTGGCCGTGGCGTTCACCGGTCTGACCTCAGACCGCGAGCACCCGCGCAGGGTCGCCCTGCACTGGATCGGGAGTCCGACTCTCGACTGGGACCGGCAGGGTCCGGTCCCGCTCGTCACGTTCCAGCAGGACAGCGCGCTCCGGGCCGCTGCCTTCAGCCTCCTGGACGAGCAGGGGCTCGAAGGTGCCCTGGTGGGCGAGGCGCCCGACCTCGCCGGCGTGCACGCGCTCGTGCGGGTTGGTGCGGGTGTCGCGCTGCTGCCGCTGCTGTCCGGACCGCCCGTCCACACGGTGATCCGTCGAGAGCTTCCACAGGCGCCCTTCGCCGTGCTCGACCTGCACAGCCGCCCCGGCCTCACCGGCGAGATCGCGGAACGAGCGCAGGAGGCGATCCTCGACGTGCTCGACGACCGCGACTGAACGGACCTGGAGGTGAGCCGAGGGCTCTGGTCCGGCACGATCAGAGCACGCCGACGACCGACATCACCGTGGTCGAGTACCGCACGATCGGATCCGCGTCCCCTTCGACGGGATTGAGCACCATCGCCATCCGCGAGCCGACGACCGGCGGCAGCGGCGTCAGCATCGCCACGACGAACCACCTGCCCGCCGCCATCGGGCTGTTCGTCGTCGGCGGATCGTCCGGGCCACCATGGCGCAGCGCGGTCAGCCGCTCCCCGACGTCGTCGACTTCTCGGTAGTCGAGGGAGTACACCGCGCCGTCCTTCGTCCGCACGGTCAGCACAGGCACGCTCGATCCACGCGTCCAGAGCCCTCCGCTCGTCTGAAGGGTCCACCCACGGACCCGGTCGTCTGCGCCCTGTGATCGGGGCGGGTTTCCGGGCGATGAGCGCCGGACGACGCGCCCGACGACGCGCCGGCTACGCGAGGAGGGCCGGCACCCGGCGGTCGCTGACGGCGTCGCGGATCGAGACGACCATGTCGCGCAGGATCGGTGTCGGTGTCGCGAACACGAGCCGGACGTACTGCTCGAAGCCCTTCCCGCACAGCGCGCCGGCCGTCAACGTGACCCCGGCGTGGCTGCGGAAGTACGGGGCGGGCGCCTCTGGCAGGTCCAGCGCGGTGCAGTCCAGCCAGCCCATGTACGTCGCGTCCGGCAGGGTGAAGCCGATCTCCGGCACCTCCGTCGCGAGCAGGTCGGCGAGCAGCAGGCGGTTCCGGTCGAGGTACCCGCGCACGTCGGCGAGCCACTCGCCGCCGTGCCGGTACGCGGCGGTCGCCGCGATCACGCCGAGCGTCGAGGCCTCGTGCAGCTGGCCGATGCCGTCCGCCTGGTACTCCAGCTCGTGCAGGTCGTTCGTCAGGATCAGCTGCGCCGCCTTCAGGCCGGGGATGTTCCAGCCCTTCGAGGCGCTCGTGGCGGTGACGGTGTGCGAAGCGGTGACGTCGGACAGGCTCGCGTAGGGGATGTGCTGCCCGCTGAAGCGGAGGGGGGCGTGCACCTCGTCGGCGAACACCAGGCCGCCGTGGCGCTCGACGACCGCGGAGAGCCGCTCCAGCTCCTCCCGGTCGAACACGCGACCGGTCGGGTTGTGCGGGTTGCAGAGCACGAGCGTTCCGCCGCCTGCGGCGAACGCCTCATCGAGCCGATCGAGGTCGAGGACCCAGCGGCCGTCCTCCACGGCGCCCGGCACCTGCAGCAGCGGCCGCCCGAGCGTGCTCGGCAGCGTCAGGAACGGCATGTAGGCGGGCGTCGGCACGATCACCGCGGACCCCGGACGCGAGAACCGGCGCACCGCGATCTCGAGCGCCGACAGCACGTCGGTCATCTGGTGGATGCGACGCGGGTCGGGGCGCCAGCCGTACTCCGCGGCGTACCAGTCGCTCGTCGCCTCAGCCGCCTCGCCGGCGATCGACGGCGTCAGGTAGCCGTACACCTGGTCGCGGACCGCCGCAGCGATCGCCTCCTGCACCACGGGTGCGGTACCGAAGTCCATCTCGGCGACCCAGGCACCGATCGAGCCGGGGTTGAGGCTCCACTTCCGGCTCGTCGGCCGGTCGAGCTGCTCGCGTCCGACCCCGTCGAAGTTCAGCGACATGACGCCCCCTCCCGACGCCGCGCTGTGGGGCACGACTGCTCCACGTCATCCAACCGGGTCGCTCCGCGCCGGTCGAGGGACGTGCGTCACGGGCGGTAACGCGACCCGGTCGTTCCGCAGCGGCGTGCCCGTCCGGGGAGCCCCTCCGAATCGCGATCCGAACGCACCTCACGTGCTGCGACCCGATCGTCCGGGCGACTCCACGGCCCTCGCCGTCGAGTAGCGACTCGGTGTCATCGGTGCGATCCTCGCCGGTATGTCGACCTGCCCCCTCCATGCGTGAAGCGGGGGTGCCCGACCTCGTCGTCGAGGCGGTGGCCTCCGCGGTGCCCCGGGTGAGTCGGCCGATCGTGCTGATCGACGGCCGGTCGGGGGCGGGCAAGACCACGCTCGCCGCAGCGCTCGCGACGGTGCTCGGTGCCGAGGTGGTGCACCTCGACGACATCTACCCGGGCTGGGACGGCCTGGAGCAGGCGAGCGAGCACGTGCGGCTGCATCTGCTCGGCTCGAGGACGCCACGATGGCGGCGCTGGGACTGGTCCCGTTCGCAGCCGGGGGCCTGGCAGGCCGTCCCCTCCGGCACTCCGCTGGTGGTGGAGGGCTCCGGAGTCCTGTCGCGCGCGAACCGCGCGCTCGCCACCTTCGCGGTATGGGTCGAGCTCGACGATGCCGAGCGTCGCCGCCGCGCGCTCGAGCGGGACGCCGAGTCGTACGCCCCGCACTGGGACCGGTGGGCGGCGCAGGAGGCGGCCTTCGTCGAGCGGGAGCACCCCGCCGAGCTCGCCGACGTCGTCGTGCGGTCGGCGCCCTGGTCGCTCGCCTGATCCGCTCGTCGGTCGACGGGCGCACCTGGACCAGCCGGGGCGGGTGGGCGTCCGGATCGCGGCCCGACTGCGTCATGCCCAGCGGCGCAGCTGTGCCCGCACCTCCTCGCGACGGGCGGACCCCCGCGTGATCCGATCCGCGAGACGGGGGTAGCGGTCGATGACCGCCTGCTGTCGGGCGAGCTGGTCGAGCCGCTGGTAGTAGCGGGCGGGGCTCATGCCGAGCCGGTGGAGGATGGCGTCGTTCTTGAGGCCGGTGCGGCGAGGGTGGGTGTCCTCGAACTCGAGCAGCCGGATGTCTGCGTGGGTCAACATGTCGCAAGTGTGTTCGACGCCTCCGACACCGGGTCCAGGACCGGTTGCTGACCGGTGGGAACCGGACGGGTGTGACCTGCCGTGACCCGGCGCGGTGCCGGTTCCCATCCGCGCTGGGTACCGTGCACCCGTGCAGATGACCGAGCGGTGTCGACTGGGCTGAGCCGCCCCCTCCCGCGCGCCGTCGCGGGTTCCACCGTCTGAAGGAAGACCCGCCATGCGCATCGCGTCGACCGTGCTCGATCTGATCGGGGACACGCCGCTCGTCCGTCTCAACCACGTCACCGAGGGGCTGACCGCCCAGGTGGTGGCGAAGGTCGAGTACGTGAACCCGGGCGGATCCGTGAAGGATCGCATCGCGATCCGGATCATCGATGCGGCCGAGGCGAGCGGCGATCTGCTGCCCGGAGGCACGATCGTCGAGCCGACGAGCGGCAACACCGGGGTCGGCTTGGCACTCGTGGCGCAGCAGCGCGGCTACCGGTGCGTGTTCGTGGTGCCGGACAAGGTCGGCGAGGACAAGCGCGCGGTCCTGCGGGCCTACGGCGCCGAGGTCGTCGTCGCGCCGACGGCGGTCGCGCCGGAGGATCCTCGCTCGTACTACAGCGTCTCGGACCGCCTCGCGCGAGAGATCCCGGGCGCCTACAAGCCGAACCAGTACGCGAACCCGAACGGGCCGGCGAGCCACTATGCCTCCACCGGTCCCGAGATCTGGGCCGCGACGGACGGATGGCTCACGCACTTCGTGACCGGCGTCGGCACGGGCGGCACGATCAGCGGCACCGGGCGCTACCTGAAAGAGGTGTCGAAGGGGGCGGTGACGGTCGTCGGCGCCGACCCGGAGGGTTCCGTCTACTCCGGCGGCACCGGCCGGCCCTACCTCGTGGAGGGCGTCGGTGAGGACTTCTGGCCGAGCGCCTACGACCCCACCGTCGTCGACGCGGTGCATGCGGTCTCCGACGCGGAGTCGTTCAGGATGACGCTCCGCCTCGCGCGGGAGGAGGGCCTCCTCGTCGGCGGGTCGAGCGGCATGGCGGTCGTCGCGGCGCTCCGCGTCGCCGCGACGCTCGGCCCGGACGACCTCGTCGTGGTGCTGCTGCCCGACGGCGGCCGCGGGTACCTCGGCAAGATCTTCGACGACGAATGGATGCGCTCCTACGGCTTCGCCCCGGCCGAGGCGGGCACGACCGTCGCGGATCTGCTCGTCGCGAAGCGTGCCGGCGTGCCGGACGGCGCCCCCGACCTGCTCGCCGTGCGGCCCGACGATCGCGTCATCGACGCGATCGGGGTGATGCG
Organism: uncultured Amnibacterium sp.; assembly: GCF_964244015.1. Classification (NCBI taxonomy): domain Bacteria; kingdom Bacillati; phylum Actinomycetota; class Actinomycetes; order Micrococcales; family Microbacteriaceae; genus Amnibacterium; species uncultured Amnibacterium sp. The sequence continues at coordinate 6,929 of NZ_CAXTHO010000097.1, forward strand.
GCGCTACGGCGTCTCGCAGCTGCTCGTGCTGGGCGCCGAGCAGCCCGTCGTGATGGGGGAGGTGCTGGGCGCGGTGGACGAGCGCGCCCTCGTCGACCACGCGTTCGCGCAGGGGGGCGACCTGCGGGACCCCGTCGGCCCGCTCGCCGGCCCGCGGCCGCCGCTGATCGGCGCCCGCGAGTCGCTCGCCTCCGCACGCGTGGCGCTCGCCGCGAGCGACGCGCTGCTCGTCACGACCGGCGGCAAGCCCGTCGGTGTCCTGACCAGATCCGACCTGCTGACCTTCGTCAGCGAGTGACCCGAGGAGCACCATGACGTCGTACGACGACGGCTTCGCCACCCGAGCGATCCACGCCGGCCAGGCGCCCGACCCGAGCACGGGCTCGATCGTGCCGCCGATCCACCAGACGTCGACCTTCATCCAGGACGGGGTCGGCACCCTGAGGAACGGCTACGAGTACGGCCGCAGCGGCAACCCGACGCGCACCTCGCTCGAGGTGCAGGTCGCGGCGCTCGAGCTCGGCACCCACGCCTCCGCGTTCTCGTCGGGGCTCGCCGCGGAGGATGCGCTGCTGCGGGCGGTGCTCGTGCCCGGCGACCGCGTCGTGCTGGGCGACGACGCCTACGGCGGCACCCACCGGCTGATGTCCCGCCTGCACGTGCCGCTCGGGGTGGTGCTCGACACGGTCGACCTGACGAGCAGCGCGGCGATCGACGCCGCGTTCGCGGCCCCGGTGAAGCTGCTCTGGCTCGAGACGCCGACCAACCCGCTGATGAAGATCGTCGACATCGAGGCGCTCGCCTCGCGCGGTCGCGCCGCCGGTGCGCTCGTCGTCGTCGACAACACGTTCGCGTCACCGGCGCTGCAGCAGCCGCTCACGCTCGGTGCGCACGTGGTCGTGCACTCGGCGACGAAGTACCTCGGGGGGCACTCCGACATCATCGGCGGCGTTGTCGTCACGTCCGACGACGAGATCGCCGAGCAGGTCGCGTTCCTCCAGTTCGCGGCGGGAGCAGTACTCGCGCCGTTCGAGTCGTGGCTGCTCACGCGCGGCATCAAGACGCTGGCCGTGCGGATGCGCCAGCACTCCGCGAACGCCGCGGCGATCGCCGAGCAGCTCGTCGCCCACCCGTCGATCGAGCGCGTGTACTACCCGGGCCTGCAGGACCATCCCGGGCACGAGGTCGCAGCCCGCCAGATGCGCGGCTTCGGCGGCATGGTGTCCGTCGCCGTGCGCGGAGGGAGGGCGGAGGCGCTGCGCCTCGCGGAAGGGACGCGCCTGTTCTCGCTGGCCGAGTCGCTCGGCGGTGTCGAGTCGCTGATCGGCCACCCCGACTCCATGACCCACGCCTCCGTCCGCGGCACCCCGTTGGCCGTCCCCGAGAACGTCGTCCGCTTCTCCGTCGGCATCGAGGAACTGGACGACCTCCAGGCCGACCTCGCCGAAGCGCTCGGCCGGATCTGAGCCCGATCCCACCTGCTCCCCGCTGCCCCGACCCCGTGCGGCCGCCGCGCGGCGATGTCCTCCAACCTCCCTACGCTGGAGGGATGACCGTGGCTGAGGGCGTGCGACCCGAGGTCGACGCTCGGTCCCTGTCCGACGCCGACGTGCTGGCCATTCGCGCGGACTTCCCGATTCTGGCGGACGAGGGCCTCGTCTACCTCGACACCGGGGCCACGAGCCAGAAGCCGCGTGCGGTGCTGGACGCCGAGCGGCAGTACCTGGAGCACGAGAACGCGGCCGTGCACCGCGGCGCCCACCGGCTCGCCGCGGAGGCGACCGAGCGGTTCGAGGACGCCCGCGCCACCGTCGCGGGCTTCATCGGCGCCGACGAGGACGAGGTCTGCTGGACCGGCAACGCGACCGGCGCGCTGAACACGATCGCGTACGCGATCGGCAACGCCTCCGCCGGTCGCGGGGGCCGGGAGGCCGACCGCTTCCGGTTGGGCCCGGGCGACGAGATCGTGACGACCGAGCTCGAGCACCACGCGAACCTGATCCCGTGGCAGGAGCTCGCGGCCCGCACCGGCGCGACGCTGCGCTTCGTGCCGATCGACGACAGCGGCGCGCTCCGGATGGCGGAGGCCGCTCGGATCATCGGGCCGGCGACCCGCATCGTCGCGTTCAGCCACGTGTCGAACGTGCTGGGCGGCGTGCTCCCCGTCGACGAGCTCGTCGCGCTCGCCCGCGACGCGGGCGCGCTCACCGTGCTGGACGCCTGCCAGTCCGTGCCGCACCTGCCGTTCGACGTGCGAGCGCTGGGCGTCGACTTCGCCGCGTTCTCCGGCCACAAGATGCTCGGCCCGACCGGGATCGGCGCGCTCTACGGCCGCCGCGAGCTGCTGAACGCGCTGCCCCCGTTCCTTCACGGCGGGTCGATGATCACGACCGTCACCATGGAGCGCGCCGAGTACCTGCCCGCGCCGCAGCGCTTCGAGGCGGGCACGCAGCCGGTCGCGCAGGCGGTCGGGCTCGCCGCGGCCGTCCGGTACCTGGAGGGGATCGGGATGGCGCGGGTCGCCGCGCACGAGGCCCAGCTCGGCGCCCGGCTCGCGAAGGGCATCGCCGCGATCGACGGCGTCCGCCTCCTCGGCCCGGCGCCCGGGGAGCCGCGGATCGGGCTCGCGAGCTTCGTCGTCGAGGGGGTGCACGCGCACGACGTCGGCCAGTTCCTCGACGACCGCGGCATCGCCGTGCGCGTCGGCCACCACTGCACGCAGCCCCTCCACCGCCGGCTCGGCATCACAGCGTCGACTCGCGCGAGCGCCGGCGTCTACACGACCCGGCAGGAGATCGACCTGCTGCTCGACGGCGTCCGCGACGCGGTCGGCTTCTTCGGGGTGCGGGCGTGACCAGCGCCGGCCTCGGGGGTCTGTACCAGGAGGTCATCCTCGACCTCGCGCGGCGACCGCGCGCGAAGGGGCTGGAGGAGGGCGCGGCATCGTCGTCGCACCAGATCAACCCGACGTGCGGTGACGAGGTCACCCTGCAGCTGCACGTCGCGGACGGGCGGATCGACCGCATCCGCTGGGACGGCGACGGCTGCGCGATCTCGCAGTCGTCCGCGTCGATCCTCGCGGACCTCGCGCCCGGTCTGACCCCGGAGGGCCTCCAGGTCCGGATCGACGCCTTCCGGGTCGCGATGCGGTCGAAGGGCCGCATCGAACCCGACGAGGAGCTGCTCGGCGACGCGGTCGTGCTCGGCGGCGTCTCCCGCTACACCGCCCGGGTCAAGTGCGCGATGCTCGCCTGGGTCGCCGCGGAGGACGCCCTGCTCAAGCTTTCATAAATCCGGGGATCCAAGCGCTTGCGCTGCAGATCCCCGGATTTATGCAATGTGGACCAGCGCCAGGCCGAGGAGCGCGGCGGCGATCGACAGCACCAGCACCCCGAGCCCGTAGAGCAGCGACGCGGCCACGCGGCGCTGCTGCAGGAGGCGGATCGCCTCGACGCTCGCGGTGCTGAAGGTCGTGTAGCCGCCGAGCAGACCGGTGCCGAGCACGAGGACGACCTCGGTCGGCAGGCCGCGCGTGACGAGGCCGGTCAGCAGCCCGAGCAGGAACGACCCCGACACGTTGATGATCGCCGTGCCCCACGGCAGGCGTGCGCCGAACCGGTCGCGGACCACACCGTCGACCACGAACCGCAGGACCGATCCGACACCTCCCGCGATGGACAGCAGGAGGAAGAGCCCGGGCGTCACCGTCGGCTCCCGACCAGGGTCCCGACCCAGGCGGCGAGCGCGCCGAGCAGCACCGAGCCCACCGCGTAGGCGACCCCGAGCCCGGTCGCGCCGACCCGCAGCAGCTCGGCCGCTCCGACCGCGAGGGTGCTGTAGGTCGTGAAGCCGCCGCAGAAGCCGGTGCCGAGCAGCAGCCGGACCGTCCGACGACGCCCGACATCGGCTCCTCGTCGGGTCAGCGCCTCCAGCAGCACCCCGAGCAGGAACGACCCGACGACGTTGATCACGAGGATCGCGACCGGCAGTCCGCCGACATCGGGGATCACGAGGGAGAGCGCCGCGCGAGCGGCCGTGCCGACCGCACCGCCGACGAGCACGACCCCCAGCATCGCGGGCTGGAGGTGGACCGGGCGCGGGTCGATGGCGGACATGCCAGACCCAGTATCCCCGCCCTGGCAGGATCACCGCGTGGCCGCGTTCGATGTCGTGGAGGCGTCGATCGCGGATCTGCGTGCCGCGCTCGAGCAGGGCGCGGCGACGTCCGAGCAGCTGGTGCGCGCGTACCTCGCCCGGCTCGATGCCTACGATCACGGGGGCATCCGGCTGAACGCCGTGCCGGTCCTGAATCCTGAGGCGCTCGCGGAGGCCCGCGCCAGTGACGTCCGCCGGGCCGCGGGCTGCGTGCTGGGGCCGCTCGACGGCATCCCGTACACGGCG
>NZ_CAXTHO010000098.1:0-7748 GCF_964244015.1 uncultured Amnibacterium sp.
GACGGTCCGGCGATCTCGAAACCCGAGCCCGTCAGCGCGTCGAGGGCTTCCCGCAACGCGTCAGGCGCCCGTCCACCCCGGGCGATCACCGCGCGCCCACGCGCCAGCTGATCACGCGACGGCTCGTACAGGCCGCCGCCGAGCTCGAGGCCCCCCTGCGCCACCTGCAGGTAGACGCCCGCGGTGCCTCCGCTCGCCCACATGGAGGCGGACAGGCGGTACGGCGCCTTGTCCGCGCTGAAGCGCACATCGCGATTCGGCCGCATCACGCGACCGGTCCCCCAGCGCTCCTCCGCGTGCGCGAGCAGCGCCTCCATCGGCACCCGGATCACCTCGTCGTAGCGGTCGCGGTGGCTGGTGAAGAACTGGCGATCGTTGTGCTGCTCGAGCTCGCGGAAGAAGGCCGGCGCCGCGCGCGTGAACACCGGGGCGTCCTCGGACAGCTCGGGCAGGGAGGGCGGGGTTTTGGGCACGACCGCAAGTGTGACGTGCGATGGAATCACGATCCGGACGTGGAGTGAGGTCCCGAGCAGCGGGGGTGCCCGGGACCTCACCGCACGGATCAGAAGACCCGGATCGCCGCCTCGGCCGGGGCGTCGAGCAGCTGCTCGATCTCGTCGTCGAGCCGGACGAGCGTGATGGAGGCGCCCGCCATGTCGAGCGAGGTGCAGTACTCGTTCACGTAGCTGCGAGCGACCGTGATGCCCTTGTCCGCCAGCACCTCGTGCGCGTGCCGGAACAGGATGTACAGCTCGCTGATCGGGGTGCCGCCGAGGCCGTTGACCATGAGGGCCACCCGGTCGCCGCTCGCATACGGCAGGTCGGGGACGATCGCGTCGAGCAGGTCGTCGACGATCTCGTCCGCGCTCGTCAACGTCCGGCGCTCCCGACCCGGCTCACCGTGGATCCCGACGCCGAACTCGATCTCGTCCTCGCCCAGCTCGAACAGCGGCGACCCCTTCGCGGGCGGCGTGCAGGCCGTCAGCGCGACGCCCATCGTGCGGGTGACGCTGTTCACCTTCTGACCGATCCGGATGACCTCGTCCAGGTCGGCACCCTGCTCCGCCGCAGCGCCGACGGCCTTGATGACGAAGAAGTTGCCGGCGACGCCGCGGCGACCGACCGTGTACGTCGAGTCCTTCACCGCGACGTCGTCGTCGATGGTCAGCACCGCGACCTTGATGCCCTCCGACTCGGCCATCTCGCGGCCCATGTCGAACGCCATCCGGTCGCCGGTGTAGTTGTTCACGAGCAGCAGGACGCCCTTCGGGTTGGCGAGCAGCTTCGTGGTCTCGTACACGTAGTCCATCGGCGGGGCGGCGAACACGTCGCCCGGGCACGCGGCGTCGAGCATGCCCTTGCCGACGATCATCACGTGGGCCGGCTCGTGGCCCGAGCCCGAGCCCTGCACGATCGCGACCTTGTCCGCGAGCGGGGCGTCGGCCCGCATGATCAGGTTGTACTCGGGCACGTACTTCAGGGTGTCCGGATTCGCGAGCGCGATGCCCTCCAGCATCTCGGGCACGAACCGCTTCGGGTCGTTGACGAACTTCTTCATGACGGGCACTTCCTTCTGGGAGTCGGGAGGGGTCGGGTCGGGGGTCAGGAGCGCCAGACGACGGCGAGGCGCTCGGCCAGCACGGCGAGGGCGGTGGCGCCGGCATCGACGGAGCCCCTGCTGCGTTCGCCCGTGTAGGCCGCCCGCCCGCGCTTCGCGACCAGGTCGGCGGTCCCGTCGGCGGCCGTGCGGCACGCGACCGCCGCGGCGGCCAGCACGTCGGCCGGCGGATCACCCGCGGCGAAGCCGCGCTCGAGCGCGTCGATGAACGGCACCAGCGAGTCCAGCAGGGTCTTGTCGCCGAGGCTCGCACCGCCCCGCGCCATGATCCCCTCCACGCCGGCGCGCAGCATCGCCACCAGCCGGTCGGGCGTGATCACCTCGTCGACGCCGGCGGTCATCCCCGCGCGGAGGAAGCCGGTGCCCCAGATCGGACCGGAGGTGCCGCCGATCCGGGAGGTGATGACCATGCCGCTGCGCTTCAGAAAGGCGCCGGGCGTCGACCGGTCCAGGTCGTCCCAGCCCTCCAGCAGCTTCTCGAAGCCGCGGGCCAGCGAGTAGCCGAAGTCGCCGTCGCCGACGACCGAGTCGAGGTCGCCGAAGTACTGCTCGTGCTCGATCGCGGTCTCCGCGATCGTGCGGACGACCCGCTCCGTCGTCGGCACGGAGGTGGACGGGGTCGTGTCGGGCAGGGAGGTGTCGGTCATGCGGACTCCTTCGTCGCAGCGGCGGTGTTCTCGTCGGCGGTGTGCAGTGAGGCGGTGTGCGGTGAGGCGGCGCGGGCGGCGAGCAGCCGGCGCAGATCGCCGAGCACGATCTCGTGCCCGGGGTCGATGCCGAGCGGATCCGCGAGCACGGCGATCGGATCCCCCTCCGGATCCCCCAGCTCGGAGACGACGAGCGCCGCCTCCGCGAAGCCCTCGTCCCGCGTGTACCCGTTCACGGTCACCAGGCAGGCGAGCCCCGCCCGGGTCGCCGCGAGCAGGCCGTTGCGGGAGTCCTCGATCACGAGCGTGTCGGCCGGATCGAGCCCGAGCCGCTCGACCGCGAGCAGGTAGACAGCCGGGTCCGGCTTCTTCGCGGGCACGACGTCGCCCGCGAAGACCGGGATGCGGGCGGCCGCGGTGTCGCCGACCGCGTGCGCGAGCACCGCGCGGACGGACGCCTCGGCGGAGGTGGAGGCCACGGCCACCTGCCAGCCCGCCGCGAGGGCGTCGGTCACGACGCGGCGGATCCCGGGACGACCCGGCAGCGCGCCGGCCTGCACCAGCGCCGTGAACCGTGCCGTCTTCTCCCGGTGCCAGTCGGCGAGCAGCGCCGCGCGGCCGTCGGGGTCGTCGGGGATGCGCGCGGCAGCGACGAACGCGGCGTCGCCGAAGAGGCTCGCCATCCGCTCCTTGCCGCCGCCGATCCGCAGCTTCTCGGCGTAGTCGGTCTCGCTCCAGCGCACCGGCAGCCCGAAGCGCTCGAACGTCGCATTGAAGGCGGGCAGGTGCCCGAAGCGCTCCGTGTCGGCGAGCACCCCGTCGCAGTCGAGGACGAGGGCGCTCACCATGCCCTCCCCGTGCTGCCGAAGACCCGCATGTGGTGCGCCGCCATGTCGAGCACGGCCTGGCGCTGCACGGCGAACAGCGACGGCGGGTCCCAGACGTCGCGCTCGGCGGCACCCCGGAGGAACTCCCAGCCCGACCGCATGAACGCCTCCTTGAGGCCGGTGGAGATGTTCACCTTCGCGCAGCCGCGGGCGATCAGGTCCTGGAACTGCTCGTCCGACAGCCCGGTACCGCCGTGCAGCGCCTGCGGCACGCCGGTCGCCGCGACCAGGTCGCTGATCCGCTGCGCGTCGAGCGTCGGCGCCTGCGCGTACCGGCCGTGCGCGTTCCCGATCGCGGGCGCGAAGCAGTCGATGCCGGTGGTGCGGATGAAGTCGACCGCGACGTCGAGGGAGTGCTGCTTCGACGCGTCGTCCGAGCCGAGACCGTCCTCCTTCCCCTGGATCGCTTCGATCTCCCCCTCCACGTCCGCGCCCGCCGCTCGCGCCTCCGCGACGACCTCGACGGTCTGCCTGCGGTTCTCCTCCACGTCCAGGTCGTGGGCATCGAACAGCACCGAGCCCCACCCTGCGGCGAGACAGGTGGTGATCACCGCCCGCTCGGGGCAGTGGTCGAGGTGCAGGGCGACGGGTACCGTCACGCCGTCCGCGAGCGCGGAGAAGATGCCGAACAGCTGGTTCGCGCCGTACTGCTTGACCGTCTTGACCGAGGTCTGCAGGATGACGGGCGACCGCTCCTGCTCCGCTGCCGCGAGCACCGCCTCGATGGAGAGGTCGTTCAGGATGTTGATCGCCGGGATCCCGTAGGCCTCCGCCTGCGCCCGGTCGAGCAGCTCCGTCATCGGCACGACGGGCACGGCGCCTCCTTCTCGAGCTGCGGGCCGAGCCCGCGCGCTTCCAGTGAAGGACGGTGCGCAGGCGATCGGTATGGGGGAAATCCCCCACCACGCGGCGGGTTCAGTCGAGGTCGTTCCAGCCGAACGCGGCAGCGGCGGCGACCGCGGCGGTCCGGTTCGGCGAACCGGTCTTCCGCAGCAGCGCGGCGACGTGCTTCTCCACGGTCTTCGGCGACACCGCGAGCCGTGCCGCGATCTCCCGGTCCGAGCCGCCGCGGCGCACGAGCGCCAGCACCTCGCGCTCGCGCGGCGTCAGCGGGGAGGCGCTGCGGGGCGGAGGCGGCGCGACCTGCGGATCGCGCAGGTCGGCGTGCACCGCGAGGCCCCAGCCGGGCACCTCCTCGACGACGACGATCCCGTCGACGCGGTCGGCGAGCGCGCCTCGGAGCGCCGTCAGCAGCGCGGGCGTGCTGGCGCCGCCCAGCAGGGGGCGCTGCACCAGCAGTCGCACGCCGTCCGGGTGGTGGATCAGCGCCACATGCAGCTCGCCGTCGACCGGATGGGCCGCGTCGACGGCGAGCACCACGTCCGCTGCCGCGCCCACCACCGCGTCCGATCGCAGCACGGGCCGACCCGCCTCCGTGACCGTCGCGACCGCGCCGCGCTCCCGGATGCGGCGCAGCAGCGCGCCGGCCAACGTGGGATCACGGCGACCGCTGCTGAGGATCGCCGAGGACGCGGTCTGGCTGAGCGCCTCGATGTCGTCGACGACCTCGACCGTGCATCCCGCTCCCGGGTCGAGGAACGCGACGTTCACCGCGATCACGTCGTCACGCCACCACACGGGCACCGCGACCGCGGCGCGGTGCATCGAGGGGCCCGCCTTCGGCAGGTGCCCACCCGGCAGCTCGGCGTAGTCGGCGACCACGATCGGGCGGCGCATCGCGAACGCCCGGCCCGTCGCCCCCTCGTCGAGCGGGAAGCTGCTGCCGATCTGGCAGGCGATGCCGTGCTCCGCTGCCTTCGTGTACCGGCCGGCGGCCGCGTCGACGACCGACACCGCGCCGAAGGGCGAGCCCGTGATCCGCGTCGTCTGCGAGAGCAGGTGGTCGAGCACCGGATCCAGCCGCAGGTCGCCGTAGATGTCGGCGACAGCACGATCGAGCCGGTAGCCCGCGCGGGCGCCACCGGCCCGGTCCGCCGCATCGTCGCGGCCGCCCACGAGGGTCGACATCGGGCACACCCTACGTCGCGCTGCTCACCCGTACGGGGACTTGCGCCCACAGCGCTCGCCGCGGGATCGTTCGGGCAGCCGGACCACCCGATCCGGCTTCCGCCTCCCCCAAGGCCTCCCCATGCCCGCATCCCCTGTCCTCGTGCTCGTCGACCCCCGCGCCCGACCGCGCGCCGTCGTCCGTCAGCGCGTCCTCTCGACCGTCGTCGGCGCCGTGATCGCGGGCGTCAGCGCGATCCCGTTCCTCCTGATGCTCGGACGCTGAGCGCGGACGAGCAAATACACTCGCGGTCGTGGCCGACGACACGACTCCCTCGGACCTCGAGCGCGACCTGGGCATCGACCAGAAGCGCATCCGGCACTACCTGCGGCAGCGCTACGGCAACCTGCCCGCCTACACGGACAACTGGCACCTGAACGCCCGCGCCGCGGAGGACGTCCGGACGCACTTCCGGGCGGAGGCGGAGGCGCTGCGGGCGTCCGGGGGCGCGACGCCCGCGCCGCGGCTGCTGCAGTACGAGACGGGTGCGATCCCGGTGCTCTTCCGCGACGCGACCGGCAGCACGACGTACGACGCCGACGGGAACCTCGTCTACCTCCCGAGCCCCGACGAGCTGGAGTAGCGCCTCGCTCGACCCCTCCAGCGTGCGGCGCGCTCGAGGTCCGAAGGCCTGGGTAGTCCTGCTTCGTCGAACACCCGCTTCGGCTCGGGCGGCGGGCCTCGCAGCCGCCCCGTTAGCGTGGGCGCCGTGGCCTCCGGCAGCGACGATCCCGCGCTCCGGGTCCAGTGGCACGGCCCGGACACCGTCGTCCTGCGGCAGGGCAAGTCGGTGCATCACGAGGCGCCGTTCCTCTTCCTCCTGCTCGGCACCGAGCGGGCGCTGCTGCTCGACACCGGAGCGGAGGCGGACCCGGAGGACTTCCCGCTGCGCGCCACCGTCGACCACCTCGTGGACACCTGGCTGGAGCGCCATGAGATCACGGGTCGCTACCCGCTCGTCGTCGCGCACTCGCATCCCCACGACGACCACGTCGCCGGCGACCAGCAGCTGGCGGATCGGCCGGACACCACGATCGTCGGCCACGACGCGGCCGCGGTCGCCGCGTGCTTCGGGCCCGACGGGTGGCGCTTCGACCTCGGCGGCCGACCGCTCGAGGTGCTGAAGACACCCGGTCACCATCCGGCTGCGATCACGATCTTCGATCCGGCGACGGGCTGGCTGCTGACGGGCGACACCGTGTACCCCGGCCGGCTGTACGTCGACGACGACGTCGCGTTCGCAGTAACCCTCGACCGCCTCGTCGCGTTCACCGGGGAGCGCGAGGTCACGGCGGTCGTCGGCTGCCACATCGAGATGACGACGCAGCCCGGCGTCGACTACCCGGCGGGCACGATCGAGCAGCCGGACGAGCCGCCGCTGCAACTGGGTCCGGATCGGCTGGCGGTCGTCCGCGCCGCCGCGCACGCCGCGATCGGTGCGCCGGGGCGGCACGTCTTCGACGACTTCGTGATCGACAACCGCGCCGGGTGACCCGCCGCGCGCCGGAGCCGACCGCAGCGGATCAGGTCCAGACCGGAACGCTGCCCTCGGCGTAGCGGGCGCCGAACGCACCGGTCGGCACGATCTCCTGGATGCGCTGCAGATCCTCCGCCGTCAGCGTGACGTCGGCGGCACCGAGGTTCTCCTCGAGCCGCTGCTGGTTGCGGGTGCCGGGGATCGGCGCGATGTCGTCGCCCTGCGCGAGCAGCCAGGCGAGCGCCAGCTGCGGCGTCGTGATGCCCTTCGACGTCGCCAGCTCGCTCAACCGGTCGATCGCGTCCTTGTTCTTCGTGTAGTGCTCACCCTGGAACCGCGGGTTCGTGCGACGGAAATCACCCTCGTCGTACTCCTCCGCCGGCTTCACATCCCCGGTGAGGAAGCCGCGACCGAGCGGCGAATAGGGCACGAATCCGATGCCGAGCTCCCGCACGACCGGTAGCACGTCGGCCTCGACCTGCCGCTCGAACACCGAGTACTCGGTCTGCAGCACGGCCACCGGCTGCACCGCGTGGGCGCGGCGGATGGTCTGCGGCCCGGCCTCGCTCAAGCCGAAGAAGCGGACCTTGCCCTCGTCGATGAGGGCCTTGACGGCGCCGGCGACGTCCTCGATCGGCACGTCGGGGTCCACCCGGTGCTGGTAGAGCACGTCGATCACGTCGGTCTTCAGATAGCGGAGGCTGTTCTCGGCGACCTCGCGGATGTGCTCGGGCCGGCTGTCGGCACCGCTCGGTCGTCCCTGCTCGAAACGGAAGCCGAACTTCGTCGCGATCACGACCTCGTCACGGAACGGCGCGACCGCGTCGCCCACGATCTGCTCGTTCGAGCCGGTCCCCATGCCGTAGAGCTCGGCCGTGTCGAAGAACGTGACGCCGAGCTCATGCGCCCGCCGGATGGTCGCGATGCTGTCCTCCCGGTCGCCGCCCGGCCCGTAGGCCATGGTCATGCCCATCGTTCCGAGGCCGATCGCGGAGACCGTGAGGCCCTGCTGTCCGAGTACGCGGTGCTGCATGGAGAGGACAACCCGCTC
>NZ_CAXTHO010000098.1:7848-11300 GCF_964244015.1 uncultured Amnibacterium sp.
GGCGGCTCACATCGCTCGGGTCTGGTCGTCCTCCGGATCCACGGCCGGCTTCTCGTGCGATGCCGTCGGCATCCGCTTCACCCGGGCGAGCTCCGCGGTGCCGCGGGAGGCGAGCACCCCGGCGGCCGTGGCGGACAGGCCGGCGACCACGAGGGCCGATCGCGCGAAACCGATCCGGTTCCCGAGTCCGCGCCAGATCGCGATCCCGACGAACAGCCCGGCGGTGTTGCCCGCCGCTGCCGCGACGGCGAGCAGACCGGCGCCCCGTGCCGCGGCCCTCGCGGATCCGACCGCCTCCGTCCGCGCCGCGCCGAGCTCCTGGCGCACCAGCGCGGCGACGTTCTGGCCGACCCCGCCGACGACACCGCCCAGCGCCGCGGCAGCCACCCGCTGCGCCGGCCGCGCCTCCCCCTCCGATCGCGCGGCATCGATCTCCCGCCGCACCCGGTCGGACACGTCGTGGCCGACCCCGTCGACCAGACCCCGGAGGGCCGATGCCGCGAACCGCCTCGCGGGCTTCTCGTCACTCACCGTCGCACCTCCTGCGCCGCGCTGGAACGTGCGCGGGTGGCTCAACCCTGCCGGAGGCGGCGGTGAGGGGCGTGGGAGTGGTGCGCTTCGAAGCAGCAGGAGGCGCGGCGCCTCCATCTCATGAGGTGCGCACCGGCCGAGCCGCGTCCCGCCGCGACGGCCACCAGAAGCGGTCACCGGTGATCAGCACGAGGGCCGGTACGAGCAGCGTGCGGACCACGAGGGTGTCGAGCAGCACGCCGATGCAGACGAGCGTGCCGATCTGCGCGAGCGCGACCACTGGGAGCACCCCCAGCACCACGAACACCGCGGCGAGCAGGACGCCGGCGCTCGTGATCACACCGCCCGTGGCGCCGAGCGCGACCACGACTCCGTCACGGGTGCCGTGCCGCGTGCGCTCCTCCCGCGCCCGGGCGGTGAGGAAGATGTTGTAGTCCACGCCGAGGGCGACCAGGAACAGGAACGCGAACAGCGGCACCTGCACGTCGAAGCCGGCGAACCCGAACACGTGCTGGAAGAGCAGGTTCCCCAGCCCGAGGCTCGCCAGGAACGTCGCGAGCACGCTCGCCAGCAGCAGCACCGGCGCGACCAGCGACCGCAGCAGCAGCGCGAGGATCACGAAGACGACCGCGAGGATCGACGGCACGACCACCGTCTGGTCGCGCTGCTGCGCCTGCCGCTGGTCGTAGGCGGTCGCGTCGCTGCCGCCCACGAGCGTCGTCGCGACCGAGCCGCCCGCGTCCTGCAGCGCCGCGCGCAGCTCCCGGATGGAGGTGAAGGCGGCATCGCTCGCGGGCGCGCCGTCGAGCTGCAGATCGATCTCGGTGCGGCCCACCGCCTCCGCACCCGACGTGACCGTCGTGACCCCGGTCGTGCCCTTCGCGATGGTCGCAACCCGGTCGGCGACCGCGGTCGGCGCCAGCACGATCGTCTGCGCGCCGGCTCCCGCCGAGAACGAGCGGTCCACGAGGTGCTGCGCTTGCACGCTCTCGGGGTTCCCGAGCAGCTGCTCGGTCTGCGACAGCCCGAAGCGGAACCCCGCCAGTCCCGATCCCATCGCGACGATCCCGAGCACCGCGACGACGGCGACGGCCCGCGGGCGGCGGGCGACCCGCCGACCGATCGACACCCAGACACCGCGCTCGGCGGTGCTCGCCCCCGCCTCCGCCTTCGGGACGAACGGCCAGAAGAGACGACGCCCGAAGACGACGAGCGCGGCGGGCAGCCAGAGCACCGCGGCGAGGATCGCGATCACCACGCCGATCGCGCACGCGACCCCGAGCGCCCGGTTGCCGGACAGCTCCCCGAGCAGCAGCGTCAGCAGACTCACCGCGACGGTGCCGCCGCTCGCCGCGATCGTCGGGCCGGCGGAGCGCACGGCGACCCGCATCGCCTCGTGGGGGTCGGGAAGCCGCCGCAGCTCCTCCCGATACCGGGAGATCAGCAGCAGCGCGTAGTTGGTGCCGGCGCCGAACACGAGCACGGACTGGATGCCGGAGATGGAGGCGTCGACGCTCAGCCCGAGCGGAGTCGCGACCGCTGCGACGACGACTCGGGCGAGGCCGTCCGCGGCACCGACGACGACGAGCGGCACGACCCAGAGCAGCGGGCTGCGGTAGGTCACGATCAGCAGCACCGCGACGACCAGCGCGGTGACGAGCAGCAGCCGGAAGTCGGCGCCGGCGAACGCGTTCGCGATGTCCGCCTGGAACCCGACCGGACCGGTGACGCGCGCGGTCAGCCCGGCCGGGAGGTCCGCCCGCGCGAGACCGCGGATGGTGGTGGCGACCGCGGTCGCGTCGTCCGCGGCCGGCTTCGCGTTCAGCGGAACCGCGACGACGGCGACGCGGCCGTCGTCGCTGACCTGCGGCCGCACGGCCTGGGGTACCACGGAGCGCTTCGCGAGCGCCGCGGCCCGTTCGCCGATCGCTGCCCGATCCGCGTTCGTGAGGCCGCTCTCGCGGTCGAAGACGACGATCGCCACGGTGCGGTCGGCGCCCGGGAACCGCTTCAGCAGTGCGTCCACCCGCTGCGAGTCGGCGGAGGAGGGGAGGCCCGTTCCCGGCGCCGGGGCCGCACCCGCCTGCGGGAGCAGCGCGAACAGGGCGCCGACGACCACGAACCCGAGCACGAACGTCACCCACGACGTCCGGCGTCCGGAGATGAACGCCGCGATCCGATCCATGGAACCCCCTACTTCGGTGACCGAACTATACGGTCACCGAACGGAGAGAGAATGGGGGCATGGCCGAGGACCCACCGCAGCTCGAGCCGGAGACCCGTGCGCTGCGGCGCCTGCAGACCGCGATGGCCGAGTCCGAGTCCGCGCTCGGGCGGCGGATGGGGATGCACCCGACCGATCTCGCGGCGATGAACCACCTGACGTGGGCTCGCGAGCCGCTCGGGCCGGGCGAGCTCGGGCACCGGCTCGGGCTCTCCCCCGCCGCGGCCACCGAGCTCGTCGACCGGCTGACCACCGCGGGGCACGTCGAGCGGCACCGCGATCTGACCGACCGCCGCAGGATCCGCCTCCAGCCCAGCCGCGACGCGGTCGCCGACGTGCTCGGCCACATCGACACCCTCATCGCGGCGCTCGACGCCGCCGCCGTGGGGTCCAGCGAGTCCGACCGGGAGGCGATCCTCCGGTTCCTGGAGCGGGCGACGACCGCCTACGCGGAGTGGGCGGATCCTGCGCGGGACTGAGCGCTCTTCGCGGATCGGGCCTGCGCGGAGGGCAGCCGAACGGCGCGTCGCCGAAACGGGCGTGGTCGACGAACGGTGTGGTCAGGAGGGGGTCTCGACGGCGAAGTCCGCGGTCACGGAGGCGCCGATCTCGATGTCGCCCGGGCGGAGATCGAAGCCGTCGTCCGTGCGGTTCGACAGCCGCTGCGCTCCCCACCGGGGCTGCTGCTGCGATTCCG
>NZ_CAXTHO010000099.1:0-11246 GCF_964244015.1 uncultured Amnibacterium sp.
CCCGAGTCGTGGGCACCGGCAGCGAGCGTGATCAGTCGGGCGTTCACCACGAGCAGCGTCATGCCGCCAGTGTGCCCAGCCCATGTTTCGAACAGACACAGCTCAGGCGAGCGTCCGCGCAGCGCATCCCGGCTGGTGCGGGGATCCGCGACTGGTGCGGGTCGGATCGCAGCCGCATCAGTCGGATATCGCCGCACGAGGGACGCGGGGCGAGGATCAGGAGGCGATGCGGTGCGTGGTGCTCTTCTGCACGGCCGTGCTGTAGCCGGTCTCGGTGCCCGTGACGGTCACGCCGATGCGGTGGCGCGCGTCGGCCCGCTTCAGCGTGTAGGTGCTGTGCGTCGCCTTCGCGATCGGCTGCCCGTCGCGGGTCCAGCGGTAGGTGAGCCGCACGGTGCCGGGACCCCAGGTGCCGTGCTTCGCGGTGAGCTTCGCGCCCACGCGGTACGTTCCGGAGGTCGTCGGCTTCGGCTGGGTGAGGGTGCCGCACGCCACGTCGTGGTCGACGTGAGCACCGAAGTCGACCCACTGCACGAGCGTGAGCCGGCCGGCGGTGAGGGACGCGCCGCTGCAGCGCTGCAGCGCGGCCGCCTCGTCCTTCGCGCCGGCGACCCAGGAGGGCAGCGTCGTGATCGAGCTGGAGGTGGGCACGCTGCCGAGGAGGTCGGTGAACTGGCCGCTCAGCGCGTAGATCCCGACGCGCTTCTTCGCCGCCTTCAGCCCGGCGACCATGCCCTCGACGACCGCTCGGTTGCGCAGCGTGGAGGTGCTCCAGGTGTTGTCCTGCTCGACGTCGATCCACCAGGTGCCGACCGAGAACCCGGACGGCAGGCGGTGCACGTCGTCGCGGCCGACCGAGTTCCCGTAGACCCATGCGCAGGCCCGCGTGGCCTTCCTGCCGGCACATCTCCCGTAAGGGGAGTGCACGGTCTTGCCGGCCTTCGTCGTGTCGCCCGTCGGCCACCACGACGCGAGGGCCGGACCGGGGTTCGCCGACGCGACGTAGACGTCGACGGGGGAGTGCCCGACCCCCGGCGCCCCTGCGGCCCACTGCAGCTGATCCGCGAGGAAGGCGTTCGTCCCGGTGGGCAGTCCGTCGTTGAGCGCGACGACCGCGAAGTCCCCGAGAACCGGGAGGGAGATCGACGTCTGGTTCTGCGACACGTCGCCGCCGTCGCTCGGCGGGGTGGCCGCGAACGCCGACTCCGGCACCAGCACGGCGGCGAGCACACCGGCGGCCGCGGCGACGGCGAGCGCCCGGCGCATCACCGCGCCCCGTCCGCTGCGGACTCCGACGTGGGCGACGGTGACGGTGCGGGCGTGCTCGTGGGCGCGACCACGGCGGTGGCGACGACGACCGGGGCGCTCGTCATGGACAGCGGTGGCGCGCCGAGGCGGCTGCCGGTCACCGTCACGGCGATGGCGGCGCCGATGTCCGCGTCGGTCGGGTCGTAGGACGCGCCGATCGCGGTCTCGATCGGGACACCGTTGCGCGACCAGGCGTAGTCGAACGCGACGGTGGACGGCCCCCACGCTCCGGCGTCGACGGCGAGTCGGCCCCCGGCCACCGCGGTGCCGTCGATGGCGGGCCGCGTGCCGACGACACCGACCCCGCAGGCGATGTCGTGATCGACGCCCTGCTCGACCCACTGGACCATCACGACGCGGCCTCCGGGGGTCAGCGGTACGGCCGCGCAGTTCGCGAGCGCGCCGGCGCGGGTCGTCGCGCCCGCGATCCAGCTCGGCATCCCGGCGAGCGGGACGGAGGGGGTGGCGTCGCCCACAATCAGATCCCACTGCCGCAGGGCCGAGTACACGCCGACGTCACCGCCGGCCCCGCGGATCGCGGCAGCCATGCCCTCGACCGCGGAGAGGTTCGCCTGCCGGTTCCAGCTCCAGGAGTTCATGGTCTCGACGTCGAGCCACCACGTCCGGTCCGACGCAGCGGTCACGCCGCGTGCCTGCAGGTCGTCCGTCGCGATCGAGAAGCCGTAGACGTAGGCGCAGGCCGCGTCCTCCGCGCCGGCGCAGCGGCCCTCGGGGTTCATGACCGGGACGCCGGACCTCGTGAGGTCCGCCGACGGCCACCAGTCGCCGAGGTGGCCCGGGTTCGCGGTGTTGACGTAGACGTCCGCACGGCGGGGCGTGCCGTCCGGGGCCGCCGCGTCGCCCCACGCCAGCTGCTCGGCCAGGCAGGGGTTCGTCGTCGTCCCGGTGCCGGCGTTCACGCCGACCACGGCGATGTCACCGCGCGTCGGCAACGCAATGTCGCACTGCGGGTAGGAGACGTCGTACCCGGTCGCGGTCGTCGACGCGGTCGGTTCCGCCGCCTGCGCCGCGCCCGCCGGTGCTGCCGCCAGCGCCGCGCCGACCGCGACGGCGACGGCGGCGATCAGAACCCGGCGGAGCATCGGCCAAGTATGACCGGCGGCACGCGCCGGCCGGGGTCAGCCCGCGGCGCGCCGGATCAGTGCTCACCGTCAGGAATGCGCGGGGGGCGCAGGACGCTGCAGATGGGCGTGCAGCACATCACCGTCACCGGCGCGACCGGGGCCGTCGGCGGCCGGGTCGCCCGCCTCCTCGGCGAGGAGGTCGGCCGGCTCGTCGTCCGCGACGCCGCCCGGGTGCCGAGGATCGACGGCGATCCGGAGGTGCGCACCGCCTCGTACGCCGACGAGTCCGCGATGCGGGCTGCGCTCGACGGCACCGACGTCCTGCTGCTGGTCTCGGGCGCGGAGGCGCCGGACCGGCTCGAGCAGCACCGCACCGCCGTCCGGGCCGCCGCGGAGGCCGGTGTGGGCCACGTCGTCTACACCAGCTTCGACGGCGCAGCGGCCGACGCGGACTTCACCCTCGGCCGCGACCACTGGTACACCGAGCAGGCGATCCGCAGCAGCGGGATGCGCTGGACCTTCCTCCGCGACAGCTTCTACCTCGACTTCTTCCCGCTGTTCGCCGACGAGCACGGCGTGATCCGCGGTCCGGCGGGGGACGGCAGGGTCGCTGCAGTCGCCAGAGCCGACGTCGCCGACGTCGCGGCGGCCGTGCTGCGCGACCCGGGCCCGCACGAGGACGGCACCTACCGGCTGACCGGTCCGGAGGCGATCTCGTTCCCGGAGGCCGCCGACCGCATGGCCCGGGCGCTCGGCCGTCCGTACCGCTTCGAGCACGAGACGCTGGACGACGCATATGCCTCCCGCCGCATGCTCACCGGCGAGCAGTGGCAGCTCGATGCCTGGGTCAGTACGTACACGGCGATCGGCAGCGGCGCGCTCGCAGCGACGTCCGGCGACGTCGAGCGCCTGACGGGCCACGCCCCCCCGCACGCTGGAGCAGGCGCTCGTAGGAGACTGACCGCTAGCGGGGCCGACCGCTGCTGAAGGGACGGTGCGCACCGTCGACCTTGCAGCGGAGGGCCCCGGTAGCGGACTACGCGAGCACTGCGGCGGTCTGGCGGGCGATCTCGAGCTCCTCGTTCGTCGGCACGACGAGCACGGCGACGGGGGAGTCGTCGGTCGAGATGCGCCGCGGCCGCTTCGAGGCGACCTCGTTCCGGTCGGGGGCGACGTGCATGCCGAGGTGCCGGAGGGGGTCGAGGGTGCGGCGGCGCAGCAGCGCGTCGTTCTCGCCGACCCCGCCGGTGAAGACCAGCGCGTCGAGGCCGCCGAGCTCGGCGAAGTAGGCGCCGATGTAGTGGCGGAGGCGGTGCCGGTAGACCTCCAGCGCGCCCTCCGCGACCTCGTCCCCCTCCGCCGCCGCGGCCTGCACGTCGCGCATGTCGCCGCTGCCGGTGAGCCCCTTCAGGCCGCTCGAACGGTTCAGCAGCTGCTCGATCTCGTCGAACCCGAGCCCTGCCTGGCGGTGCAGGTGGAAGATCGCGGCAGGGTCGATGTCGCCGGAGCGGGTGCCCATGACCAGCCCCTCCAGCGGCGTCATGCCCATCGAGGTGTCCACCGACCGGCCGTCGCGCACCGCGCAGGCGGAGGCGCCGTTGCCGAGGTGCAGCACGATGATCCGGGAGCCCTCGAGCGGGATGTCGAGGAACGCGGCGGCAGCGCGGGAGACGAACTGGTGCGAGGTCCCGTGGAAGCCGTAGCGCCGCACCTGGTGCTCGCGGGCGAGGTCGGCGGGGATCGCGTAGGTCGCCGCGGCGGCGGGGATCGTGCGGTGGAAGGCGGTGTCGAACACCGCCACCTGCGGCACGTCGAGCACGGCTGCCGCCGCCCGGATGCCCTGCAGGTTCGCGGGGTTGTGGAGCGGCGCGAGCGCGGCCAGGTCGTCGATCGCCTGCTCGATCTCCGGCGTCACGACGGTCGCCGCGTCGAAGCGGGAGCCGCCGTGCACGACCCGGTGCCCGACGGCGACGGGCTCGGGCAGGCCCTCGATGTCCGTCAGCGCCTGCCGGACCGCGGCCTCGTGGTCGGCCGCCCCTCCCGCCTCCCCGATTCGCTCGACGGTCCCGGAGGCGTGCACGTCGCCCGACTCCGGGTCCACCAGCTGGTACTTCAGCGACGACGATCCGGCGTTCAGGACGAAGACGCTCCCGGAGCTCACGACTGCGCCTGGATGGCCGTGATGGCGATGGTGTTCACGATGTCGCGCACGAGCGCACCCCTCGACAGGTCGTTGATCGGCTTGTTCAGCCCCTGCAGCACCGGCCCGATCGCGAGGGCATCCGACGAGCGCTGCACGGCCTTGTAGGTGTTGTTGCCGGTGTTCAGGTCCGGGAACACGAACACGGTGGCCCGCCCCGCGACCGCCGAGCCGGGCATCTTCGCCGCGGCGACCTGCGGGTCCGCGGCCGCGTCGTACTGGATCGGGCCCTCCACGAGCAGCTGCGGCGCCCGCTCGCGGACCAGCGCGGTGGCGGCGCGCACCTTCTCCACATCGGCGCCGCTGCCGGAGGTGCCGGTGGAGTAGGAGAGCATCGCGACCCTCGGATCGATCCCGAACTGCCGGGCGGTCGCGGCGGCGGAGATCGCGATGTCGGCGAGCTGCTCGGCGGTCGGGTCGGGGATCACGGCGCAGTCGCCGTACACCAGCACCCGGTCGGCGAGCGCCATCAGGAACACGCTCGAGACCACGGAGACGCCCCGCGCGGTCTTGATCAGCTCGAATGCCGGCCGGATCGTGTGCGCGGTGGTGTGGGCGGCGCCCGACACCATGCCGTCGGCGAGGCCCAGGTGCACCATCAGGGTGCCGAAGTACGACACGTCGGTGACGGTGTCGCGGGCGAGCTCGAGGGAGACGTTCTTGTGCGCCCGCTCCTGCGCGTACGTCTCCGCGAAGCGCTCCCGGAGGGGGGAGGTCGTCGGGCTGACGACGTGGGCGCGGCCGAGGTCGATCCCGAGGCCGAGCGCCCTGGCCCGCACCGTCACCTCCGTCCCGAGGATCGTGAGCTCGGCAATGTTCCGCGCCAGGACGATCCCGGCCGCCTCGAGCACGCGGTCGTCGTCCCCCTCCGGCAGCACGATGTGCCGCCGGTGCTCGCGGGCGCGGGCCAGCAGGCTGTACTCGAACATCAGCGGCGTCACGACCGCGGAGGCGTGCAGGTCGACGCGGGAGAGCAGCAGGTCGGCGTCGACGTGCCGCTCGAACAGGGCGAGGGCCTCCGCGGCCTTCTGCGGCGACTCGGCGGCGAGCGTGCTGCGCACCGCGGAGACGGCGGTGATCGTGTCGTAGGTGCCGAGGTCCGTGCGGGCGACGGGGAGGGAGACGTGCAGTCCCTCGACGAGGCGCGAGACGTTCGGCGGCAGCGGGAAGCCGCCGGACAGCACGAGGCCGCTGAGGGAGGGGAACGTGGCGGAGGCGTGCGCCAGCAGCACGCCGAGCACCGTGTCGACCCGGTCGCCGGGCACGACGACGAGCGCACCCTCGATCAGCCGGGGCAGCACGTTCTCGAGCGTCATCGCCGCGACGACGATCCCGGAGACGGTCCGCTCGGTGAGCGCCGGGTCGCCCGCGACGAGTTCGGCCTCGGCCGCCGCGAGCACGGTGCGGAGCGCCGGCGCGACGAGCGCTGCGTCCTCGGGGATCGCGAAGACCGGCAGGTCGTCGGGCAGCAGCGGGCGCAGCGCCTCCGGGATCGCCGCGAGCTCGCTCGGATCGGCCCGGTTCACGAGGATGCCGACGAGCTCGGCGTGCTCGGAACGGAACTCGCCGAGCGCGATCTCGGCCACCTGCTCGACCTCGCGCGCGGTCCTGCCCGGTGCTGCCGGTGTCTGGCGACCGCCGGGGTGCCGCCCGCCGAGCACGAGCAGCACCGGCGCGCCGAGGTTCGCCGCGACCCGCGCGTTGAACGACAGCTCGGTCGGGGTGCCGACGTCGGTGTAGTCGCTGCCGACCACGAGCACCGCGTCGCAGCGGTCGGCCATCGAGCGGAAGCGCTCGACGATCGTGCCGAGTGCGGCTTCCGGGTCGTGGTGCACCGCCTCGTAGGTGGTGCCGACCGCCTCCTCCGGCGTCACCTCGGCGGTCGCCCGCGAGAGCAGCAGGTCGAGCACGTAGTCGCCGTCGGTGCCACGGCTGACCGGGCGGAACACCCCGACCCGGCCGACCCGGCGCGACAGCGCGTCCACCAGCCCGAGTGCGACGGCGGACTTGCCGGTGTGCCCCTCCACCGAGGCCAGGTAGATGGTGCGGGGCATGCGCCCGAGCGTAGGGAGCGGCGCTGAGCGTCGGCCAGTCGTTCGCTAGCGTCGATGCGTGGATCTCGACGCACTCGTGAGGCGGGCCATCGTGCTCGCGGACCGCGCCAGGGCGGGCGGCGACCATCCGTTCGGCGCCCTGCTGGCCGACGCCGACGGCGGCGTCGTGCTGGAGGCGGGCAACACCGTCGTCACCACGCGCGACGTCACCGGGCACGCGGAGACGAACCTCGTCTCCGCCGCCACGCGACGGTTCTCGAGGCAGGAGCTGTCGTCGTCGACGCTCGTCACGAGCTGCGAGCCCTGCGCGATGTGCTCCGGCGCGATCTACTGGTCGGGCATCGGCGCGGTCGTCTACGGGCTGTCCGAGCGGGGCCTGCTGGCGCTGACCGGCGACGACCCCGAGAACCCGACGCTCGACCTCCCATGCCGCACGGTGCTCGGCGCGGGCCAGCGCCCCATCGCGGTGACCGGGCCGATCCTCGAGTCGGAGGCCGCCGCCTCCCACACCGGCTTCTGGTCCCGCTGACGGTTCGCGGATTCCCCTTCGTCTCGCGATAGGCGGCTCATCGCACCGCCGGGTACGGTGTGTCGCCGAAACCAGCCTGGGCCCACGGAGCCGGCACCGACGCGGCGAAGCGACGTGGCGGCCGTGCGAAGGGGAATCCGTGAGAAGCGACCATGCCTGACAGCCCGATGTCGGCCTCGCCGTACGAGGTGCTCGGCGTGCTCGCGAGCGCCTCCGACGACGAGCTGCGCCGCGCGTACCGCCGCCTGCTGCGCGAGACCCATCCGGATGTCGGAGGGGATCCGCAGCGGTTCATCGCCGTGCAGGCGGCCTGGGAGCGCATCGGGAGCCCCGATGCGCGCGCCGACTACGACCGCGGGCGCACGCCCCGCCAGGAGCCCACCTCCTGGGCACCGTCGAGCGGGCCGGGCACCCGCCCCACCTCCACCCGGCCCGCGGCGCGCACCTTCGGGCATCCGGGCGGCCGGCGCCGCGAGCGCTACCTCGACCTGCTGCGGGAGTGGGTCGGCCTCGGCGAGTCGATCCCGGATCCCTACGACCCGGTGCTCGTCCGCCGCGCGCCGCGTGAGATCCGGCACCTGCTCGCCGACGCGCTGGCGGAGGAGGAGACCGCGCGGCGCCTGGCGACGCTCGGGATCGGCTACACCGTCTGGCACGACGTCGCCGCCGGCGGCGCCGACGAGAAGATCGACCACGTCGTGCTCGGCCCGACGGGACTGTTCGCGATCCAGTCGGAGGACTTCGGCGCGCCGATCGCCGTGCGCCGCGGCGAGCTGGTCGGCGACGCGCTGGCGGGGGAGCGGCCGATCCACGAGCTCGCCGCCCGCGCGAGGACCGTCGCCCGCAGCGCCCGGGTGCGCTTCACGGGGCTGCTGCTCGTGCTGCCGGACGCGCATCTCGACGAGCCCGCCGAGTCGCTCGGTTCGTCGCGCGGGGCGGAGCAGGTCGTGCTCCGCGCCTCCGTGCTGCTCACCGCGCTGCGCGACGGCCTCCCCGACGCCCGAGCGGTCGGCGGCAACGAGATCTTCGAGGTCCGCACGCGCCTCCAGGCCGCGATCCGCTTCGCCTGAGCCTCGCGGATCCGGACATCCTTCGCGGATCCGGAGGGATCGGGCGACACCCCGGTGGAGGGCCTCGAAACGCGGGGAGTCGCTGAATTCCTCCGGATCCGCGAACGCTCAGCGCGGGCCGGCACTCCCTCACTCGTCCTCGTCGTCGCCCGATCCGTCCGGCCCGCCCACCCCGAGCAGGCTCCGCGTCAGCTCCGCATCGCCGGCGAGCATCCCGTCGAGCGCGATGCCGAGGTCGCCGTCGGCCAAGGGCCGGTGCGCCATCGCTGCGTCGAGCACGGCACGGCGGAACAGCTCCTTCGCGAAGGAGGCGGTCGTCCCCTCCGCCCGGTCGGCCGCTGCGCGGACGACCGCGTCGCCGAGCGGCAGCCCACGGGCGTACAGCGCGAACAGCCGCGCGCGCTCCTCCGGACCGGGCCGCGGCACGTCGACGGCGAGATCGACCCGGCCCGGTCGCTGCGCGAGTGCGCGCTCGAGCACGTCCACCCGGTTCGTCGTCATCAGGAAGGTCACGTCCGCGTCGCCGTCCAGGCCGTCGAGCGCGTCGAGCACCGCGAACAGGAGGGGCTGCGGCCCGAACTCGCCCCGGTCCATCGCGACGAGGTCGATGTCCTCCAGCACGACGAGCGCCGGCTGCAGGCCGCGGGCGAGGTCGGTCGCCTCGCCGATGAACCGGATCGCGGGTCCCGTCAGCAGCACGACGGTCGTCCCCTCCGCCGCACCGACGAGGTGCCGCACGGTGAGCGTCTTCCCCGTCCCGGGCGGCCCGTACAGCAGGACCCCGCGCTTCAGATGACGTCCCGCGGCGAGCAGGACGTCGCGATGCTCCGCGATCCCGAGGACGTGCCGGCGCACCGTGTCGAGCACGCCCACCGGCAGGATCACGTCCTCCTCCGGGATCGTCTCGCGCTCGACGAAGACCGACTCGCCCTCCACCCGGTACTCGCCCCCTGGCGTCAGGGTGAGCACCTGGCCGCGGAGCACGCTGCGCTCGTGCATCAACCTGCGCGCGGCGGCGACCAGGGCCTCCGCGGTCGCGGAGTCGCCCGCCAGCACCTGCATCGCCGCCTGCTCGCGGCCGTGCTGGCGGTTCGCGACCCGCTGCAGCACCACCACCGGCTCGCCCTCGAACGCGAACAACCGGAGTCCGAACGCGACCACCCGCCGCCTCACCTTCGGCCCGGAGGCGAGCAGCGTGTAGTCGACGGCGCCGACGTCGTAGCCGGCCCACTGGTTGGACAGCATGGCCTCGAGGCCCTCGTGCTCCCGGTTCTGACCGCGGACGCCGAGCAGCTCGCAGGGATCCGCCAGCTCCTCGAGCGCGACGTCGAGATCGACCGTGCGGTGCGCCGCGACCACCTCGGTGAGGATCGGGGCGGCGAGCACGTCGGAACCGAGATGGGCCTGGATCCGCTCGCCGAGCGGCGTGAGGCGGCCCGGCGCCTGCTCGAAGCGCTGCGCGATCTCGATCAACCGCTTCAGGTCGGTCATCACGCTGCGGTCGCGGTCGTCGTCGGGCTCGGTCACGTCTGCATCCTGCTCCCCGACAGACGCCCAGCGCTCGTTCGATCTTCACGATCCTCGAATGGCGCACCTCGATGGGCGGGGTGGACGCGGATCCCTCAGCCCATCAGCGCGTGATCTCGAACGTGTCGGCCTCGATCTCGTCGATGGGCTCCGCGTCGACGTCGGCCACCGTCGCGAAGCGGGGGCCCTCCTCCAGCCAGGCGGCGAACGCGTCCATCGCCGACCGGTCGCCCTGCGCCACGATCTCCACCGCGCCGTCCGTCCGGTTGCGCACCCGTCCGACGACCCCGAGCCGGTCCGCCTCGCCCTGCGCGGCCCAGCGGAAGCCCACTCCCTGCACCTGCCCGGTCACGGTGTAGCGCCTCGCGATCGTCACGGGGATCACGGTACTTCTGGAGGCAGGGGGACGTACCGTGCCCGGATGTCGGGCGATCCGTACGACCTCAGCCGCTTCCGCACCGCGCAGGACGCGCACGGCACCTACGCCGACGCGCTCGCGGAGCTGGGCCGCGGGAGGAAGACCACGCACTGGATGTGGTTCGTGTTCCCGCAGCTCGCGGGGCTCGGCCGCAGCTCCACCGCGGTCTACTTCGCGATCACGTCGCCGGACGAGGCCCGCGCCTACCTCGCGGACCCGGTGCTCGGTGCGCGGCTGCGGGAAGCGGCGAGCGCGGCGGAGGCCGCCGCCGCGGACTCCGCCGAGGCGCTGCTCGGCGAGATCGACGCCGTCAAGCTGCGCTCGTCGATGACCCTCTTCGCCCGCGTCGCGCCCGAGGAACCGGTGTTCCGCCGGGTGCTCGAGCGCTGGTTCGACGGGGAGGAGGACCCGGCGACCGTCTCGTTGCTCTGAGGCATCCCGATCCGCCGGTTACCCTCCTCACGGGTTCGGCTGTCACTGGTTCGAACCGGCGAAGGGGGTCGCGTGCGACGACCGGTGATGCTCGTGGTGGTCATCGGCGTGCTCGTGGTGGCGCTGGTCGTCGGGATCGGCGCCGGGGTCCTCGTCTCCGTCTCCCGCACCGCGGCGCCCGCGAACGGTCCGGCGGCCCCGGCGACCTGGCCGACCCCGGCGGCCGTCTCCTGGTCCGTCTGCACCGACGCCCGGCTCCGCGCCGCGAACGCGCAGTGCGCGGTCGTGACCGTGCCGATGGACTGGAGCGCGCCGAAGAACGGCACGACGGTGCGCCTCGCGATCTCCCGGGTGCGGCACACGCAGGCGCCGTACGCGGGCGTCATGCTCGTCAATCCGGGCGGACCCGGGCAGAGCGGGATCGGCCTCGCGACCACGGGGGCGAGCGTGCCGGGAGGCGTCGGCGCCCGGTACGACTGGATCGGGTTCGACCCGCGCGGCGTCGGCGCCTCCCGCCCCAGGATCTCCTGCGACGCCGACTACGCGAACGGCCCGCGCCCGCCGTACACGCCCGCCACGGACTCGACCATCGCGGCCTGGAGGACGCTGTCGGAGAACTACGC
>NZ_CAXTHO010000100.1:0-11218 GCF_964244015.1 uncultured Amnibacterium sp.
CCTGCTCGCCGAGCGGGCCACCGGCCTCGATCTCGGCCAGCACCTTCGCGTGCACGGCGGAGTGCTGCCGCACCTCCAGCTCGGCGAGGTGGAAGCCGAACGTCTCGGCCTGCCAGATCAGCTGCTGCAGGTGGCCGTAGGCCTGGCGTGGCGCGCCCGAGCGCACGAGCGACTCCTGCAGCACCGTCAGATCCGCGAGCAGATCGTCCGGTGTCCGGTAGGCGAGGTCCGCGTCCCGCGTCCGCGTCGCAGCGATGCGGCGGGCCAGCAGCAGCAGCACGCGGCGGTGGGGTTCGTCCGGCGAGCGCTTCGCGACCTCCGCCGCGGCCTCCTCGTCAGCCGAGCGGAGGCGCTGCCAGAGCGACAGCAGGGCAGCGGACGGCGGGGTGGTCGTCGCATCGAGCGTCAGGGTGCGGCCGACCCTGGCCGCCGTGCGCTCGAGGCCGAGCAGCACGTGCTCGCTCGCGATCGCGGCCGCCTGCTTCGTGACGGAGGCGGTGACGAACGGGTTGCCGTCGCGGTCGCCGCCGACCCACGTGCCGAGGCGCACGAACGGGCGGACGAGCGGCGCCGCCACGCCGGACTTCTCACCGAGCAGCAGGTCGTCGATGCGGCGGTACACCGCGGGGATCGCGGTGTAGAGCGTCTCGTCGAACACGGCCATGATCGAGCGGACCTCGTCGACCGGGGAGGGCTTCTCCGCCCGCAGCGGCGCGGTGCGCCACAGCGTGTCGATCTCCTCCAGCATGCTGCGCTCCACCCGGCCGACCTGCGTGGCGCCGGACGCGCCGTCGTGGTCGTCGAGCAGGTCGGCGAGCCGCCGGATGGCCGAGGACACCGCACGGCGACGCGCCTCCGTGGGGTGCGCGGTGAAGACGGGGTGGAACCGGAGGGACTGGAGGCGCTCCAGCGCGGTCTCCGCACCGACCTCGCCGGCCAGGTGCGCGAACGCGCTCCCGACCGAGTCCGCCGGGTCGCGGGACGCTCGGCCGTCCCGCTCGCGCAGCACGCGGATCCGCTGGTGCTCCTCCGCGAGGTTCACGAGGTGGAAGTACGCGGTGAACGCGCGGGCGACCTCGTCCGACCGCGCGACCGTCAGGTCGTCGGCGATGGCCATCGCCGCGCTGAACGCACGGCCCGTCTCATCGGTGTACGCCTGGATCGTCGCGACCCGCAGCCGCTCGACGTCGTCGTAGAGGCCGGGGGAGCCGCTCTCGCGCAGCACCCTGCCGAGCAGCTCGCCGAGCAGCCGTACGTGCGCGCGCATCCGCTCGGGGATCTCCTGCTCGGCCTCGAAGCGGCCGACGGCCTCCGGCAGCACGGTCTCAGGCATGCGACAACGCTAGGGCGCGCGTGTGTCGGGTTCGGACACCGGGCTCACTGGGGGTCGGAGTGCTTGAACGGCCACGGCAGCGCCGCCGGGTCGGTGGTCGCGCCCGGGTCGGAGCCCGCGTCGCGCTCGATGACGGTGCCGTACTGCTCGATCTGGGCCAGGTTCCGCAGCGCGGAGCCCAGCCCGCCGTCCTCCGGCCCCTCGAGACCGACCGACTTGCGCACCGACAGCATGAACCCCACGCGCCGATCCTCCTCCTCGCGTCGCCCTCAGGCGCGCACCGCGCTGTGGCGCACGATGGAGGCGTGATCACCGCGGACGACCGCTGCCCCTGCGGCGGGGCGACCTACGCGACATGCTGCGGGCCGCTGCACGACGGCGCACCCGCGGTGACGGCGGAGGCGCTGATGCGGTCGCGGTACTCGGCGTTCGCGCTCCGGCTCGACGCCTACCTGCTGGCCACCTGGGCCGATGCGACGCGTCCGCGCGACCTCGACCTCGACGACCGCGTGCGATGGCGGCGCCTGCAGATCGTCGACACCGCGCGGGGGAGCGCCGATGACACGACCGGCGTCGTCGAGTTCCGCGCCGCGTCCCGGTCGGCGGACGGCGCCGGGGTGCTCCACGAGCGCAGCCGGTTCGTCCGCGAGGACGGCCGCTGGGTCTATCTCGACGGCGAGATCGTCGACTGACCGGGTCAGCGGCGGCGCTTGCCGGCCCTCGGAGCAGGTTTCGGCTTGCTGCGGCCCGCCCGGGCGGGCTGCACGTTCTGCGCCGCCTTCTGCTTCGCCTTCGCGACCGGAGGCGGCGGCGGCTCGGCGGCCTCGCCGCGGGAGCTGTTCGCGGTGCGGCCCCGCACGATGCCGATGAACTCCGCCACGAACGGGTCCGCGTCGTCCCGTAGCCAGACCAGGCCCACGCGGCTCGGGGGAGCGTCGCTCACCGGCCGCGCCACGAGATCACGGCGCCCGGTCGCCCGGAACACCGACTGCGGCATCCGCGCGATCCCGTGGCCTGCTGCGACGATGTCGAGCACGCCGTCGTCCCAGCCCGGGTGGACCTGCTCCTCCGCGATGTCCGCCTCCGTCACCGCGTCGAACACCTTCACCGGGTGATCCTTCGCGGCGACCACCATCGGCGTCTCGTCCCAGAGCGGGATGACGTGGACCTCGGAGGCGTCCATCCCGTCCACCGGGAGGCGGGCGAACACCATCCGCACGCGGGTCCGCAGCGCGGCGGCGACGTCGTCCACCGCCGTGATCTCGAGCGGCACGTCGAGCATCCGCTCGCGCCACACCCGCACCCAGCGGTCTGGGGTGACGCCGGTGACGACGCCGATCACGAACGGGTCCGGCACCGCCCCGAGGGTAGCGTTCCCGTCGTGGCGCAGGAGCAGACGATGAAGCCCGAGACCGCGGCGAAGAAGCTCGGGGTGCTGCTCGACGCCACCCCCGAGGCGTTCCGGGCGGCTCCGGTGACGCGGACGACGCTCCAGGAGCTGCAGGATGAGCCGCCCGAGTGGCTGGTCGAGCTGCGGAGGTCGGGCCCGCATCCGCGGCCGGTGGTCGCGGCCCGTCTCGGCGTCTCCGTCGCGGGCCTGCGTCGCGCGGAGCTGACCGAGCCGCTGACGACCGACGAGATCCAGGCGCTGCTGACCGCCAAGCCGGACTGGCTGCTCCGCGAGCGCGAGACGCACGCGGCCGTGATGGCCGAGAACGCGCGGATCAAGCGCGAGCGCGCCTCCGACGCCTGAGGAATTCGTGATTCGCTCACCCAGGTGAGGTGAGGCACACCTAAACTCGTGGGTGTGCGCAGCCATCGCGGTCGACCCGGCCCCACCGTCCTCCTCGCGGGGGACAGTGCGGACCTGCGGGACCTGCGTGCGCTCGCGGCGACGCTGCCCGCGGACGCCTACGGTCAGATCTACATCGAGGTCGTATCGGCCGAGCAGATCGAGTCGTTGCCCACGCCCGCGCGCGTGGCCGTCACCTGGCTGCTCCGAGCGCAGGATACGGGTGCTGCTGTCCCCGAGCGCGGCGTGCTGCTGACCGCGGCGATCGACGCCTGGACGGCCGAGTGGATGCCCGTCGGCGAGCGGAACGACCGGCGCATCGCCTGGGTCGGCTGCAGCGCCGCGCCGCACATCGCCGACCGGTACCGCCTGCTGCAGGAGCGGTCCATGACCGCCGCGGCGATGGGACTCCCCGAAGCGGAGTGAGCTACTCGCCCGCGTCCAGCCAGCTCGCGGGCGCCGGCAGCAGCGAAGCCAGTTCGTCCCAGAGCGGATCCGGGATCGGCGTCGCGGCGAGCGCCTCCGTCGCCGCGATCCGTGTCGGATCCGACATGCCCACGACGGTCGAGTCGACGAGGTCGCTGCGCAGGGAGAACTGCAGCGCCGCGGCGCCGAGCGGCACGTCGTACCGCGCGCAGACGGCCTCCATCGCCCTCGCGGCCTCGACCGCCTCGGCCGCGCCGAGCCCGTAGGCGTACCGCGGCACGGCGGCGACGCCGCGGGAGAGGATGCCGCCGCCGTAGGGCGCCGCGTTCAGCACGCCGATGCCGCGTTCGCGCGCGGTGCGGAACAGCGGCTCGGCGGACCGGTCGAGCAGGGTGAGCCGGTTGTGGCTGAGGACGACGTCGAACTCACCGGTGTCCAGGTAGCGGCGCAGCAGTCCGACGGGGCCGCCGGCGACGCCGATCGCGTCGACGAGGCCGCGCTCCTTCAGGTCGACGAGGGCACGGAGCGGCCCGCCCGGTGCGACCCCCTCCTCGAACGTGATCCGCTCGGGGTCGTGGAGGTGCAGCAGCGGTACCCGGTCGAGCCCGAGCCGTTCGAGACTCTCCTCGAACGATCGCCGTACGCGGTCCCCGGAGAAGTCCGTGCCGCCGGTCGCCGGGTCGACCTTGGTGGCGATCACGACGTCGGAGGGCAACCCTCCGGTCCTCGCGAGGGCGATCCCGATCCGCTGCTCGCTCTGCCCGTCGGTGCCATAGCCGTTGGAGGTGTCGATGAACCGGATCGGGCTGCTCAGCACCGCCTCGACGGTGGCGACGCCCCGGTCGTCTTCGGCGTCGTGGCCGACCGGCCCAGGCAGGCTGCCGATCGGGCTGGCGCCGAAGCACAGCTCCGTGACGACGATCCCGGTCGATCCCAGCGTCCGCGTGTTCATGGACCCATCCTGGCGCCCCGTCGCACGCGCTGGCTGATCGAGACGGGCGGGCGCAGCGTCGCAGGTTACGGCCCGTTCAGGGCCGCAACCGCGACACAGCTTTCGATCCGCTTGCGGATCGAAAGCCATCGAACACTGCGTCGACCACCCGGGGGCCGGGGCACTGCCTCCGAGCCTCCCGCGTGATCGATCAGAGCTTCAGGATGCGCCCGACCAGTGCCAGACGCAAGACCCGATCGGCTGGTATCGGCGTGTCTGCGAGATCCGTCAGCGGGCGCCGGTGGCGAGGGAACGCAGCAGCGCCTCCGGCGACACGGCCGCGGCGCGGGCTCGGCGCTCGAGCGCGTCCCACTCGTCCGCGGACAGGTCCAGCGTCACCTGCCGCGAGCGCGGGGCGGGGACGGGCGCGGGCCGGCCGGCGACGGGTGCGCCGAGCGGGATGAAACCCGGTCCCGAGGGGATGTCGGAGCGGTTCTGGTAGGCGGTCGCGCAGGCGCGGGCACGCTCGTCGGCGGCCTCGTTCAGCTCGTGGCCGACATGGCCTTTGACCCATTCGAAGCGGTAGCGGCGGCCCGCGATCGCCTCGTCGATCTCCTGCATCAGCTCCACGTTCATCACGGGGGCGCCGTCGGCCTTCCGCCAGCCTTTCCGCTTCCAGCCGGGCATCCACTTCACGACGGAGTTGATGACGTACTGGCTGTCGCAGAGCACGAGCAGGTCGTCGTCGACCCCTGCGGTCGCACGGAACAGCTCGAGCACGGCCTTCAGCTCGCCCATGTTGTTCGTGCCGTGGGGCCAGCCCCCGGCGTCCCAGCGGTCCCGGTCGATGTACCAGGCCCATCCGGCAGGGCCCGGGTTGCCCAGGGCGGATCCGTCAGCAGCGGCGGTGATCGTCACCCCGGCATCGTACGGAGGCGTCCGGGTCGCGCTCCGCCGGCCGTCACTCCGCCTGGGCGAACCACGGCGGGTGCACGACGACTCGCGGCGGTGCGCCCTCGACGTCGGCGAACATCTGCCGGACCCGGATGCGGACCGGCTCGTTCGCGACGGCGATCAGGTTCACCGAGGTGAGCGGCACCGCGGTCGGGACCAGCACCTCGACGGTCGCCAGCTCGGGGTCCGTGCGCGCGGCGAGCGCGATCGCCTTCGCCGGGTCGGAGAGCGTGAACCGGGTCGCGGGCGCCGCGGCATCGCCGTCGGTCACGACGAGGTCGGGAGGCAGGTCGCGGCCGACCGCCACGAGCACCGCGTAGTCGGCGGCGGTGAGCGCGCGCGCGGCGGCGGACCAGTGGGGCTCCTCCGCTCCTTCACGCAGCTCGGCCCAGCGCTTGGAGTCCGCGGAGGCCGAGAACGGCACGAATTCGTCGACGTGCCGACCGTCGCCGACGTCGGCGTGCGCGCGCAGCTCGCGGGCGAGCGGTGCGGCGACGTCGAGGTCGGGCGTGACCCCCGAGCCGATCGGCCGGATCTCGCCGTCGATCAGGATCGACTCGAGGTTCGCCAGCGGGGTCACGTGGTACAGCCGCCGCGTCGCGAACGGCGGAACCTTGACGGGGGCGCCGCCGGGCGCGCCCGCATGCCGCTTCGCGGGCTTCATGACGCGCGTCGCGCTGCGCGACGCCGTCCGCGTGGGCGGGGCCGCTACTGCGACGGGCTCCGGCGCGACCCGCGGGAAGCAGATGTCGCACAGACCGTCTTCGAAGCCGTGGATGCACTCCGCCACGTCAGATCGCCGCCCCTCGCTCCGGGCTCACGGTTCCCCGGGCCCCTTCTACGGTACGGCGTCAGCGCCCGTCCCGCGCGCGCCGGTCGCCACGGACCGAGCACGATCCCCACCCGGCACGGCCGGCACGCCGAGTCGCGACGCGTCGGGACCGCCTGGCGTGGGCTCAGCAGGACTCAGCACCATCAGCAGGACGGAGACGCCGATCCTGCCCTGCTGTCGCTCCTCAGACCTGCTGTCGCGCTCCGACCGCGAGGATCGAACGGTGACGACGACGGGCGACGTGCGGATCGCGGCGTCGGCCTGGCGGATGCTCGCGCTCGGCGTGCTGGCGCAGGCGGCCGGGACGCTCGTCGTCTCCACCCCCGCCTTCCTGATCCCGCTGCTGCACCTGCAGGAGGGGATCCCGTTGCCGCAGGTCGGCGTGCTGGTCGCCGCGCCCACCGTCGGGCTCGTCCTCACGCTCGTCGCGTGGGGCGCGCTGACGGACCGGGTGGGGGAGCGGTGGGTGATCGCCGGCGGCCTCGCGCTGGCGGGGGCGCTGACGGCGCTCGCCGCGGTCGTCGGCGGTCTGGTGCCCACCGGGATCCTGCTGCTGCTCGCCGGTGGTGCCACCGGCAGCTGCAGCGCGGCGAGCGGCCGCGTCGTGGTCGGCTGGTTCCCGCGGCGCCGGAGGGGGTTCGCGATGGGCATCCGGCAGGTGTCGCAGCCGCTCGGGGTGGCCGTCGCCGCGCTCGTCGTCCCGCCGCTCGCCGAGGCGGGCGGGATCGGGCTGCCGCTCGTCGTCGGCGCGGTCGCCACCGGCGTGCTCGCCGTCGCCTGCGCGGTCGGGATCACGGACCCGCCGCGCCCGCCTCGCGGCGCGTCGGTCACCTCCGCGAACCCCTACCAGCGCGACCGGTTCCTGCTGCGGGTGCACCTCGTGTCCGTGCTGCTCGTCGTGCCGCAGTTCACGCTGTCGACGTTCGGACTCGTCTGGCTGATCGCGGACCTCCGCTGGTCGGCCGCGGCGGCCGGGGTCGTCGTCGCGATCGCCCAGTTCGTCGGTGCGGGCGGACGGATCGTCGTCGGCGGGGTGAGCGACCGGTTCGGGAGGATGCGCCTGCTCCGCCTCGTCGCGGTCGCCGGCGTGGTCGGCCTGCTGCTGCTCTCCGCGGCCGGTGCCGTCGACTGGGCGGCTCCGGCCGCGATCCTCCTGATCCTCACGACGACGATCAGCGTCGCGGACAACGGACTCGCGTTCACCTCGGTCGCCGAGGCGGCCGGTCCGGCGTGGTCGGGGCGCGCGCTCGGCATCCAGAACACGGGCCAGTTCGTCGCCGCCTCCGTGGTCGCGCCGGGTGTCGGCGCGGTGATCGCGCTCGTCGGCTACCCCCTCGCGTTCGGCCTGGTGGCGGTCGCGCCGCTGCTCGCCCTGCCGCTCGTGCCGAGACAGGACGCGCACGCGCCCTGAGCTGCTCGGGCCCGTACCCTGCAGGGATGCCTGCCGACGCCCTCCCGACCCCGGCGCTCCGGTCCACAGCCGTTCGATCGGCGCAGGTCCGGCCTGCGACCGAGGGCTGGCAGCAGCAGAAGGACGCCGACGGGCGCCCCCTCCTGCAGTTCGCGTCGCCGAAGCGCGGCAAGCCGCCGGTGCACCTCGCGGACCTGACCCCGGAGGGACGCCGCGCCCGCCTCGTCGAGCTCGGGCTGCCCGCGTTCCGCGCCGGCCAGATCGCCCGCCACTACTTCACCAGGTACACCGCCGACCCCGCCGAGATGACCGACCTGCCCGCCGCGGGCCGGGAGGAACTGGTCGCCGGGCTGCTGCCCGAACTGATGACCGAGGTCCGGCGCTTCGCGACCGACCGCGGCGACACGATCAAGTTCCTCTGGAAGCTGCACGACGGCGCCCTCGTCGAGTCGGTGCTGATGCGCTATCCGGGGCGGATCACCCTCTGCGTGTCGTCCCAAGCCGGCTGCGGCATGAACTGCCCCTTCTGCGCGACCGGGCAGGCCGGCCTGACCCGCAACATGTCGGCCGCGGAGATCGTCGACCAGGTCGTTCGCGCGAACCGCGTCATCGCCGCCGGCGACCTCGGCGGCAAGCGGCCGGCCGGCGGAAGCACGAGCAGCGGCACCACCCCGGAGCGCGTCAGCAACATCGTGTTCATGGGCATGGGGGAGCCGCTCGCGAACTACAACCGCCTGATGTCCGCGCTGCGCACGATGGTCGCACCGGCCCCGGACGGTCTCGCGATGAGCGCCAGGCACATCACCGTCTCGACGGTCGGCCTCGTGCCGGCGATCCACAAGCTCGCCGCGGAGCAGCTCCCGGTGACGTTCGCCCTCTCCCTCCACGCGCCCGACGACCACCTGCGCGACGAGCTGATCCCGGTGAACTCGCGCTGGAAGGTCGACGAGGCACTCGACGCCGCCCGCGCCTACTTCGACGCGACCGGGCGCCGCGTGTCGATCGAGTACGCCTTGATCAAGGACATGAACGACCACGGGTGGCGCGCCGATCTGCTCGCGCAGAAGCTGAACGAGCGTGGCCGCGGCTGGGTGCACGTCAACCCGATCCCGCTGAACCCGACGCCGGGCTCCATCTGGACCGCCTCCGACAAGGACGTGCAGCAGGAGTTCGTGCGCCGCCTCGAGTCCGCCGGCATCCCGACGACGATCCGCGACACCCGCGGCACGGAGATCGACGGCGCCTGCGGCCAGCTCGCCGCGGCCGACGCCTAGTTCGACGCTCCATCCCTGACTCGACGGAGCGCTCGGTCGGATCAGG
This sequence comes from uncultured Amnibacterium sp., assembly GCF_964244015.1. NCBI lineage: Bacteria > Bacillati > Actinomycetota > Actinomycetes > Micrococcales > Microbacteriaceae > Amnibacterium > uncultured Amnibacterium sp. Next base: position 9,000 of record NZ_CAXTHO010000100.1, read on the forward strand.
GACACGGCGTCGATCGTGCGGTCGCGCGACCCCCGGACTGGGGCGCGGGTCGCAACCGGGCGCTGCGCGGAGGCGGGCGCACCCTCGATCCCACCGTCCACAGCTGCACGGAAGGAAGAGATCCATGTGCTCCTGCCGCCACTCCCACCACTGCCCGCCGCCGTGCGCCTGCGATGCGGCGTGCGACCACTGCGATCACGGCGATCTGCAGGTCGCCGCGTAGGGCTCAGGCGCGGGTGCGTGCCCGGTCGATCGCGTCCTCGACGACCTCGACCAGGCGGAAGGCCGCGTAGGGCAGCATCGCGATCAGCGCGAACCCGGCCACCGTCAGCGCGAGCATCGCGATGTCGGAGCCGGTCATGCGGGAATGATGTCCGAGCGCCGCCCGGTGCGAAACCCCGAATGCAGGGGGTGCGGAACCGCTGTCCGAGCGAGCGCGCACCATCGCCGGTGTGCGATGTCCGATGTGCGACGGGAAGCGGGTCCTGCTCGCTGCCGTGCCCGGGGAGCAGCCCGGCGCGCGGCGGGTCTGCCTCGACTGCGCCGCGCTCTGGGATCGCCCCGCTGATGAGGACTGACGGAGGGGCCCGTCGAGGAGCAGGATGTGCCGGTGCCCATTCGCCAGCGAGCCGTGCCACGCGCCGTCCGGATCCCCGGGCCCGCGCTGGTGCTCGTGCTGGGGTCGGGCGCGGTCCGCGCGACCCGGCGGGCGTTCCGGTCCGACGAGGTCGTGCGGTCGGACGAGGACCTGACCGCTCGCCTCGAGCACGGGCTGCTCGTCGCGGTGCCGCTGGAGGACGCGGATCCCGTGCGCGTCGCCGACCTGCTGACCCTCGCCGTCGGACTCGACCGCGCCGTCGACGCGATCGTCCTCGGGCAGCAGGCGTTCGCGCTGCCCCGGGCGCGCTTCCGCTCCGTCACCGAACTCGAGTCCACGACGTTCGCCGTCGTGCGGAGTCCGGCCGACTCCGACCACCGGGATCTGACCGGCCCGTTCGACGTCATCGGCGACGTGCACGGCTGTCTGGAGGAGCTGCTGCTCCTGCTCGCGAGACTCGGCTACGAGGTCCGGCTCGACGGGGCGGGCCGGCCGGATGGCGCCCAGCACCCGGCCGGCCGCACGGCCGTGTTCGTCGGCGACCTGGTCGACCGCGGCCCCGACGTGACCGGTGTGCTCCGCCTCGTGCTCGGCATGCTCGCGTCCGGCGATTCTCTGAGCGTGCTCGGCAACCACGACGACGCGCTGCGCCGCGCGCTGCTCGGCCACGACGTCGAGATCTGCAGTGGGCTCGACGTCTCGCTCACGCAGCTGGCGCAGGAGCCGGATGAGTTCCGCATCGCGGTCGGGGAGGCCCTCGCCGCACTGCCGGCGCATCTCGTCCTCGACGGCGGCGACCTCGTGGTCGCCCACGCCGGCCTCGCCGAGCGGTACCACGGCCACGAGTCGGACCGCGTCCGCAGCCTGTGCCTCCACGGCCCGACGACCGGCGAGACCGACGAGGCGGGTCTCCCGGTCCGTCTCCCGTGGGCCGAGGGCTACCGCGGCGCCGCCACGGTGGTCTACGGCCACACCCCGACCGCTGCTCGTGCATGGCGGAACGGCACGGTCTGCGTCGACGGCGGCTGCGTGTTCGGCGGCGCGCTGGTCGCGCTCCGCTACCCGGAGCGCGAACTCGTGGAGGTCCCCGCGGTCGCGCGGCACAGCGTGCCGGTCCGGCCGTTCCTCCCCGCGGGCTGAGCAGCCGCCCGCGCTCCGCAGCGCTGCCAGGATGACCGCGTGAGCATCGACTACCGCACGACCATGCACCTGATCGGCCGGAACACGGGCATCCCCGTTCCGCCCGAGGTGCTGGCGGCGCTGGGTGGCGGCCGGCGCCCATCGCTCGCGATCGTGGTGAACGGCTACCGCTACTCCAGCACCGTCGGGTCGATGGGCGGACAGGCGCTCATCCCGTTCTCCGCCGAGCACCGGGCGGCGAGCGGCATCGCGGGCGGGGACGCGCTCGAGGTGACGCTCGAGCTCGCGCCGCCGCCCGAGCTCGTGGTTCCGGAGGATCTCGTGGCCGCACTCGCGGAGGCCGGTGCTCGGGATGCGTTCGACGCGCTGGCGCCGAGCAGGAGGAAGGCGCACGTCGTCTCGATCGAGAGCGCCAAGACGCCCGAGACCCGAGCCCGTCGCGTCGCCGCAGCCGTCGACGCGGTGCGCGGCTGAGCGTCCG
>NZ_CAXTHO010000101.1:0-11187 GCF_964244015.1 uncultured Amnibacterium sp.
CCGATCGCCTCCTGGAACCCGCGGAGGAACACCGCGCCGAGCAGCACGATCAGCAGCAGCGTGATCGGGATGTTCGCGCTGTGCAACGCCGCCGGCATCAGGGGGTTCTCGACCGCGTGCGCGGCGGCGTCCGCCGCCGACAGCGTGATCGTGATGATGAACGCGGTGCCGGCGAAGCCCAGCAGCACGAGGACGAGGACCTTGCCGGCCCACCACGGCAGCAGCCGCTCGAGCATCGCGATCGAGCCCTCGCCGCGGAAGCTCTCGCTCGCGACCCGGCGGTAGACCGGCAGAGCGCCGAACAGGGTCAGCGCGACGAGCACGAGGGTCGCGACGGGGGAGATGAACCCCGCGGCGATCGCGGCGATGGCGGGCTGGTAGCCGAGGCTGGAGAAGTAGTCGACGCCGGTCAGGCACATCACCCGCAGCCAGTTGTGCGTGACCTCCGGCTCGCCGTGCGGTCCTGGATGCGATCCAGCGGTCTCCGCGCCCTGCAGCGCCCAGCTGCGGAACCGGCCGCTCCTCGCGGCGCGCTGCGGCGAGCAGGCGTCGGGGACCTGCCGCTGGTCGGGCAGCCCGTCCTTGCCCGCGGCCCAGGCCTGCAGGTCGATCGCGCCGCTGTCCTGCGGCTTCGCGGCCCCGCCGGGTTCGGGTGCGGAGGTCGAAGCCTGCTCGGTCATCCGTCTCTCTCCAGTGGCCGTCGCGGTGGCGTGGACCCGCGCAAGTGTATGGCCGCATCGCGGGATCGCTGCGACCGGTTGCGTCGGCGCGGCCCCCGCGATACTGGGCCCGTGACGGCGACGGATCTCTCCGGTCCGGCGCTGCAGCGCCGGATGCTGGCGGCTGCCGTGCTCGCCTCGTTCGTGTCGTTCCTGGACGGCTCGATCACGACCATCGCGCTGCCGGCGATCGAGCGCGATCTCGGCGGCGGCGTGGTGACGCAGGAGTGGGTGGTCGCCGGCTACCTCCTGACCCTGTCGGCGTTCATCCTGCTGTCCGGCGCGGTGTCCGACGCGTTCGGGCGGCTCAGGGTGCTGCGGATCGCGCTCGTCGCGTTCGTCGCGACGAGCGTGCTGTGCGCGCTCGCGCCGACCGCCGGGGTGCTGATCGTCGCCCGGCTGCTGCAGGGGGTCGCGGGCGCGCTGCTGGTCCCCGGCTCGCTCGGGCTGATCATCGCCGTCTTCTCCGGACCGGCGCAGGCGAAGGCGATCGGCTCGTGGACGGCCTGGACCAGCGTGTCGAGCCTGTTCGGCCCGGTCGCGGGCGGCCTGCTCGTCGATTCGCTCGGCTGGCGGAGCGTGTTCCTGGTCGGCCTGATCCCGGCGGCGGGCTCGATGCTGCTGCTCGGCCGCGTCCGGGACGAGGCGCGGGTCGGGGCGCGAGCCGGCATCGACGTGCCCGCGGCGGCGCTCGCGGCGGTGGGACTCGGGCTGCTCACCGTCGCTCTGATCGAGATCGGCGGGGGAGCGCATGCGGTCGTGCCGATCGGCCCGGCGGTCGCGCTCGGCGCCGCGGGACTGCTCGTCCTCGGCGGCTTCCTCCTCCGGAACCGCCGCTCGCGGCATCCGCTCGTCCCGCCCGCGCTGTTCGCGGCGCGGAACTTCAGCGCGGGCAACGCGGCGACCCTGTTCGTGTACGGCGGGCTGGGGCTCGGCTTCCTCGTGCTGCCGCTGTACCTGCAGCAGGTCCTGCACCTGCCCGCCTCGCTCGCGGCGCTCGTCGGGCTGCCCGCCACCGTCCTGCTGATCCTGCTGTCCGGGCGCTTCGGGGCCCTCGCCGGGCGGTTCGGACCCCGGCGCTTCATGACGGCGGGCCCGCTCGTCGCGGCGGCAGGGGCACTCGGGTGGACGCTGACCGGGCTCGGCACCCTGCAGGTCGTGGTCGCCGCGGCCGGGATGGTCGTCCTCGGGCTCGGGATCGCGATGACCGTCGCACCGCTCACCTCCGCGGTCCTGGGCGCCGTCCCCGAGTCGGAGAGCGGCATCGGCTCCGCCGTGAACAACGCCGTCGCGCGGGTCGCCGGGCTGATCACGACCGCCTGCGCGGGCCTGATCCTCGGCGGCGCCGTCGATCAGGCCGGCTTCGTCCGGGCCGCCGCGGTCGCCGCGATCCTGCTGGTCGTGGGCGGCGCGGTGTCCTTCGCCCGCATCCGCGACCCCGCGCCCGACTCCTGAGGCTCAGGACAGATGGCGGACGGCGCGCTCGGCGTCCCGACGGAGGCTCGACAGGCGGCGGCGGCCGCGCTCGGCGATCAGGCCGAGGGCGTACGCGTTGTCGCCGGCGGCGGTGAGCCGTGCGGAGGCGGCCGGCAGGCCGTCGAGGACCAGCGCGAGATCGCGGTGCTCGCCGAGCACGTCCTGCGCGCGCTCCTGCCGCGTCGCCGTCCTCGTCCGCCTCGAGCCCGACTGCACGACGCCCGCGGCGACGGCCTCCTCCACCACGAAGCGGGCCCGCTTCGCCGCCTTCCTGCCGCGGTGCATCGCGTCGAGGTCGCCGTCCAGCGCATGCCGGGTGCGCCGCCTGGCCCGTCGCACGGTCCGGTCGACCTCCGCGGTCAGCGCCTTCGGCTTCTCGCCGACGAGCGGCCCGTCGGGGTCGAATGCCTCCAGCTCGGCGAGCACCGCCAGCACCGCATCGGTGCCGAGACGGTCGACCAGCGCCGTCGTCTCGGCGCCCTGCCGCGCCAGCGGCTCGTCCACGAGCAGCGCGCGCGCCGCGGCGAGTCCCGGGGTGGCGGCGGGCAGCTCCACGAGCAGCCCGCGCGCGACGCCGGCCGCCACGAGCGGGTCCCGGACCGTCCCGAGCAGCCGCCCCAGCTCGCCGAGCCGCTCGCGCAGCGCCCGCCCCGCCGGCCCGGCCACGTGCTCGAGCGCCAGGACGGACCGAGCGCGACGGATCGTCTTCCGCATCCCGTGCACGGTCGCGCCGTCCGGGTCGCCGTCGAGGGCGAGCGACTGGATGCCCCGGTGCAGCTCCTCCGCGTGGCCCGCGATGAGCCCGGCGAGCACCGATCCGGCGGTCCTCGGCAGGTCGGCGGGCCGGGCGGCTCGGCTGGCGTCGGCGCCCACGAGGCCGAGCGCCTGGGCGATCTTCGCCGGGCTCGCCGACGGCGCGGCGCCGGAGCCGACCAGCGCTGCGTGCACCCGGCCCAGCAGCGCCGCGCAGGCCGCGGAGTCCTCCGCCTGCTCCGCCTCCCACTCCCGCCAGGAGCGCACGACGCCTGCGGCGACGTCGGTGGCGGTGACGTGGTCGTCGACGACCTCGACCCCGCCTCCCGCGTCGTCGCGCACGACGACGGCGTGCCGCTCGGTGCGGATCCGCGCGATGGGCGTCAGCGGACGACCGCGCACCCGGGAGCGCAGCGCCGCCTCGAAGGAGGCGGGGAACGCGTCCGGATCCCATTCGTCGATCGGGGCGTGCAGCTCCACCCGGCCGACCGTGCCGCGCAGCTTCACGTGCCAGCCGGCGTCGTGACCGCCGGTCCGCCTCCTGACCGCGATGCCCGCGGCCAGGAGCGTGCGGTCGGCGGTGTCGACGTAGACGGCGTCGAGCAGCGCGACGGGCTGCGCCTCGGCGGACACGACGCGATCCAGCGTGTGCAGCGGCGGCAGCACCGCCCGATCGGTCACCTCGTACTTCCGCTCGATCTCGATCGATCTCGACACACTCACAGGACCCATCCTGCCCCGGAGGCAGAATCGGTGCTGTGACTGCGCTCGATCTCGGCTCCGTGGTGCTCGGCGGCAACGTGTTCGGCTGGACGACCGATCGCGACGAGGGGTTCAGGATCCTCGACGCGTTCGTCGACGGCGGCGGCCGCGCGATCGACACCGCCGACTCGTACGTCGCCTGGATCCCCGGGAACTCCGGAGGGGAGTCCGAGACGATCATCGGCGAGTGGCTGGCCGCGTCGAAGCGCCGCGACGACGTCGTCATCGCCACGAAGGTGGGGGCGCTCGCGACGCGGCAGGGTCTCTCGGCCGCGAACATCACCTCGGCGGCGGAGGACTCGCTGCGCCGCCTCGGCACCGACCGGATCGACCTGTACTTCGCGCACCGCGATGACGAGGACACCCCGCAGGAGGAGGTGCTCGCCGCGTTCGACCGGCTCGTGCAGGCCGGCAAGGTGCGCGAGCTCGGCGCCTCCAACTTCGCGCCGGATCGGCTGCGGTCCGCCGCCGCGATCGCCGCCCGGGAGGGACTGACGCCGTTCACGGTGGCGCAGGACCTGTGGAGCCTCGTCGAGCGCGCGGTGGAGATCGAGCTGGTACCGACGCTCGAGCAGCTCGACATCGCCGAGACCCCCTACTCGTCGCTGGCGAGCGGCTTCCTCACCGGGAAGTACCGCGCCGGGACCAGTATCGACTCGGCCCGGGCGGGGAAGGCCGGCGGCTACCTCGACGACCCGCGGAACCTCGACCTGCTGGCGGCGCTCGACGACGTCGCCGCCGACCACGGCGTGTCCGTGACCGCGGTCTCCCTCGCGTGGCTCGCCGCACAGCGCACCGTCGCCGCACCGATCGCGAGCGCTCGCACGGTGGAGCAGCTCGCCGACCTGCTCGAGGCCGGGCGCGTCCGGCTCACGGAGCGGGACGTCGCGCTGCTCTCCGCCGCCACGGAGCCGGTCGCGGCCTGAGTCGTGGGACGCAACCGCTCGCTCGCCGGAGCCCCCGAGGAGAAGACCTGCGCCGTCTGCGGGCGGCGCATCGAGTGGCGGGCGAAGTGGGCCGACGACTGGGCGGCGGTCCGGTACTGCAGCGACGCCTGCCGCAGGGCGGGGCTGACCGACGCCGACCGTGCGCTCGAGCGCGACATCCTCGCGATGCTCGAGCAGCGGGCCGCATCGGCGACGATCTGCCCCTCCGACGTCGCGCGGGCGACCGCGGACGACTGGCGGCCGCTGATGGAGCCGGTCCGCCGCGCCGCGCGACGCCTGGTCGCCGCCGGCGAGGTCGAGATCCTGCAGCACGGCAGCGTCGTCGACCCCTCCACGGCGAAGGGCCCGATCCGCATCCGCCGCGTGCGCTGACCGGGCGTCCCCGCTCTGGGGGCATGCCACTCCGCGCCGCGGATCGCCCGTCCGTCGATGCTGGACGAGCTGGAGGAGGGCGCGGTCGAGGCGCCCTCGCCGAGCGCAGCACGCTGCGCCGCAGAGGCGGCGGCGCAGCCATGGACACTGAGGGGGCGGACCGTGGTTGTTCTGACGGAGATACGGCGTGCTCTGCCGACGGTGCAGGACGAGCCGGAGGAGACCCGGCTCCGCCGCGCAGCGCTGGTCGGGGCGGGCGCGTTCGCGCTCATCCTGGTCGCGTTCTGGGTGTGGTGGCCCGCCGGGGTGGCCCTCGGGCTCGTCGCCGGCTCCTTCGTGGTGCTGCGGGTGGGGCGCGCGATGCACGCCGCCGCGCTGACCGAGGCCGTCGGCGGTCTGCACGACCTCTCGGACGAGGAGGACATCCGCGAGGAGTTCCGCAACCTCCGCATGCGGCTCGGCGACGACTGGCCGGTGTTCCGCAGGGCCGCGGTGCTCGTCACGCAGGCGCAGTGGGCTTCGGTCGCGGGGCTGCAGCGCGAGCTGCGGATCAGCACCGGCGCGGCGCAGCACATCATGGGCCAGCTGGAGCGGGAGGGCTTCGTGGGGCCGTCGCGCGGGACCCGCGCCAGGGTCGTCCGGCTCGCCAGGGAGCGCTCGCCGGAGCTGGAGCGCCTCCTGCACCTCTGACCGCTGTTCGTGCACAGCGCCCGGAGGATCCGGGGCAGGTCCGTATCGAGTGGGTAACGAATCGCCGAGAGACGTGCACGAACGTGCCGAGCGCGTGGGTCCAGGCGCATCCGTCGGGGAGAATGACACCCTTGTGACGACGACCCGTCGTCCGCCCACCGGCGAGGTGCCGATCCCTCGAAGCGCGTGGGTCGCGTCGTGCAGCAGCGCCCGCTGTGCCCGAACCGAGGAACATCCGTGCCGTCAGCCCTCTCCGTCGTCCGCCCCGCAGCAGCGGCGGTGGCGCTCCTCGCCGCCGTCGCCGTGACCGCGGTGGTGCTCTACGCCTACTGGCCGGCCGGCGTCGCCGTGGGCCTGGTGCTCGGCGCTGGGGCCGTCGTCGCAGTCGGCGCGCGGATGGAGCTGGACGACCGCCTCCACCCGGCCGACGAGGATCTCGAGGCGCGCCTCGGCATCGTCCGTGAGCCGCGGCCGGCTGCTGCACCGAGCGCCGAGGCACCCGCCGTCGAAGCCGTCGCGACGCTGCCGTCACAACCCGACGTCCTGTACTTCACCTCCGACGACGACCCCGATGCCGCCGAGGCCCGCGTGGTGGTCGCTGCCGACCCGGGCGCTGCAGACCCGGGCGCTGCCGACTCAGGCGCCGTGGACCCGGTGCGCGCCGACCTCGGCACCCTGAAGGCCGAGCTCGGCGAGGGCTACCGCGACTTCGCGCGGGCCGCGCAGCTCGTCGTCTCGACCCAGTACGCGTCCGCCGCCCGGCTGCAGCGCGATCTCGGCCTGCCGTACTCGCGTGCCCGCCGCCTGCTCGCCGACCTCGAGCACCAGCACTTCGTCGGCCCGGCCACCGGATCGCTGCCCCGCCAGGTGCTGATGCCGAAGGAGCGGCTGCCCGAGGTGGAGGCGCTGCTCGCGGAGGTCTGACGCGCCCCTCGCGGCTGCTCGCTCCGAGGTCCGTTTCGTGAAGTCCGTCCTGTGAAGTCCGTATCGGAACCACCCGGTCCGCCTGTCACGACCACCGGGAGCCCGATGCCTTCGTACGATTCTCCGATGCCCTCCCGAACCCGTGCCGGCTCGGCCGTCTCCGCGTTCTTCGGCATGCTCGCCATCGCGGTGGTCGCCGGTGTCATGGTCGCCGTCGCAGTGACCCCGGCGATCGCGCTGACCGGCACCACGGCCAAGAACGGGCTGGGCCTCTTCGAGGAGCTGCCGGGGGACCTGAAGATCTCGGCCCTCGATCAGAAGACCGAGATCTACGCGAAGAGCGGCGACAAGAACGTGCTGATCGCCTCCTTCTACGCGCAGAACCGGCAGGTCGTCACCTGGAACGAGATCTCGCAGGCCGCGAAGGACGCCGCCGTCGCCGGTGAGGACGTCCGGTTCTACGACCACGGCGGCGTCGACCCGCTCGGCATCGTCCGCGCCACGGTCGCGAACCTCGCCGGCGAGGACCTGCAGGGCGCCTCCACGATCACGCAGCAGTACGTGAAGAACGTCTGCGTGCAGGAGGCCGAGAACCAGTCGAGCCAGAAGGCGGTCGACGCCGCCTACGCGGTCTGCACCGACGCCTCCGTCGGCCGCAAGCTGAAGGAGGCGCGGTACGCGATCGCGCTGGAGAAGAAGTACTCGAAGGACCAGATCCTGCTCGGCTATCTGAACATCGCCGGCTTCGGCGGCCGCATCTACGGCATCGAGTCGGCGGCCGAGTACTACTACGACACCACCGCGGCGAAGCTCACCATCGCGCAGGCCGCGAGCCTGATGGCGATCGTCAACAACCCGCAGTACCTGCGGCTGGACGACGGGGACAACTTCGCGCGCAACAAGGACCGCCGCGACTACATCCTCGACGTGGAGCTGAAGAACACGCTCATCTCGCAGGCCGAGTACACCGAAGCCGTCGCGACGCCGATCGAGCCGAAGATCACGGCGACGAAGACCGGGTGCGAAGCGGCCGGTGTGGCCGGCTTCTTCTGCGACTACGTCTACCAGACGGTGCTGTCCGACGACGCCTTCGGCAAGGACAAGACGACGCGGCTGGCGAACCTCGAGCGCTCGGGCTGGAAGATCTACACGACGCTCGATCTCGGTGTGGAGAAGAAGGCCAAGGCGGCGATGAGCGCGTCCGTCCCGAAGACGTCGACATTCAATGTCGGGGGCGCAGCCGTGTCGGTGGAGGTGGGCACCGGTCGGATCATCTCGATGGTCACGAACAAGGCCTTCAGTTACACGAAGGGCGGAGGCTCCAGCTCCATCAACTACGCCGCCGACTTCACGCTCGGCGGCAGCGGCGGGTTCCAGCCCGGCTCCACGTTCAAGGTCTTCACGCTGCTCGACTGGCTGAAATCCAGCCGCACGCTGAACCAGGTCGTCGACTCGAACCCTGGGACGGTGTCGGACTTCACCGCGTGCGGGAAGCCGTACGCAGGACAGCCCTACACGTACGGGAACGACACGGCAAGCGAAGGCGGCTACCACAGTGTGTTGGACGGCACGGCGCTGTCGATCAACGGCACCTTCGTGCACATGGCGCAGCAGCTCGACCTCTGCGACATCCAGGACCTCGCCGACGGGTTCGGCGTGAAGTCGATCCGGGGCAACAACGACCCGCAGAACTACGCGTCCTTCATCATCGGCGGCGCCTACACCGTGTCACCCGTGTCGATCGCGGCCGCGTACGCCGGCATCGCGAACGAGGGGAAGTACTGCAGCCCGGTAGCGATCGACAAGGTCGTGAAGACCGACGGGTCGGAACTCGCCGTACCGAAGACGAGCTGCACCCAGGTGGTGAGCCCGGAGGTCGCCAACGCCGCCGTGTATGCCTTGCGCGGGGTGTTCCAGGGCGGAACCGCGGGCGGTGACAACACCCCGGACGGCATCTACGAGTTCGGCAAGACCGGGACGACCGACGACGCCGTGCAGACCTGGATGACCGGCTCGACGTCGAAGGTCGCGACATCGGTCTGGGTCGGCAACGTGACGGGGATGACGAACCTCCGCCAGACGACCTTCCCGAGCCGGTGCTACACGAGCGGGAAGGGGCAGGCGGCGGTCGCGCGGCACTGCGTCTGGAAAGCGGTCCAGACCGCGGTGAACGAGCAGTACGGCGGCGCGACCACGTGGACAGAACCCGATCCCCAGTACCTGTACGGCGGATCGGCGACGACCAGCACCGACCCGACGGGCGCAGTCCCGGACGTGACGGGGCAGTCGCTCGCCGACGCGGAAGCGGCCTTGGTCGCCGCCGGCTACACCTGGGCGCTGAACGGCACGACGGCCTCGGCGCAGACCGCCGGCACCGTCGCGAGCACGACGCCTGCGGCCGGGACCGCAGCGGCGGCGGGCTCGCAGGTCACGATCCAGACGAGCGACGGCACCGGCTGAGCGGGATTCTGTTCACGGATCCGGGGATCCGGAACCCCGTGTCCGTGAACACGACCGGCGGAGGTCTCAGGCGGCGGAGACGGACGCCTGGGGGACGTCGGTCGGCGGGCTGCTGTCGGTACTCGCCGGGGTGCTGTCGATGCCCGTCGGGGTGGTGCTCGCCGGGGTGCTGCTCGTCGGGTCCTCGGGGGTCGATTCGACGGGAGCCGGGTCGGTCGTCGTCGGGTCGACGGACTCGGATTCGGTCGGCGTCGGCGTGCTGCTCGGCGTCGTCGGCGCCGTGGTGCTGATGGTCGGGGTGGGCTTCGGTGAGCTCGTCGTCGGCGTCGGGGTCGGCGTGCTCGAGGTGCTCGGCTTCGTCGCCGGACCGGCGAGGCCCACGAGCGGAGCGACGTCCGCCTGCTGCTCCTTCGGGGCGACGGGCTGCGTCGACGCGACCTTCGGCACCCCGCTCGTCTGACCGGCGACCGCAGGACTGGTGAGGTCCGCCGCCGCGCTGATCGCGACCCCGGTGACCGCGGCGGCCAGCGCTGCTGCGGAGACCGCGAGCACGGTCGGGAACTGTCGCCGCGACCTCCGGCTCGCCACCGGTACCGGGCCGCTGAGCGGCATGCCACGGCTCGGCGTGAAGAGCGGCTCCTGCGGCAGGGTGGCATCCCCGGATCGCGGGGGCAGCGCGGCCGCTCTGAAGCCCGCGACCGGCGTCGGCGCGGTCTGCGCCGCGTCCGGAGCGGTCACCTGGCCGACCAGCAGCTCGCGGAGTGCCGCGGCGACATCGCCGGCGGGCGGCCGAAGCGCCGGGTCGAGCGCGGTCATCCTGGACAGCAGGTCCGCGAGGGCGGGGGAGGCGTCCTCCGGCAGGGTGGGCGGGCGGTTCAGCCGCGCGATCGCCGCCTCCGCCGCAGGGCCGGGGAACGCCCGCTTGCCGGTGAGCGCCTCCAGCAGCACGAGGCCGAGCGAGTAGACGTCGCTCGCGGGGCGCGGCGCAGCACCCCGCACCTGCTCGGGGCTGAGGTAGGCGGCGGTGCCGAGGATCGAGTCCGGCCCGGTCAGGCGGGCGCCGTCGACCAGCTGAGCGATGCCGAAGTCGGTCAGCTTCGCGGCGACGGCGGTCGAGGCGGAGGGCGCGGCGGTGGGCACGAGGATGTTCGCCGGCTTCACGTCCCGGTGCACCACGCCTCGGGCGTGCAGGACCGCGAGCGCGCTCGCGACGTCGGCCACGATGCGGCGGGCGAAATCGGCGGACAGCGCACCACGAGCGCGGTGCAGCAGCGCGCCGAGGTCGTCGCCGACCACCAGCTCCATGACGAGGAAGGCACCGAAGACGCCGTCGCCGTTCGAGGCGTCGAGCACGGCGACGACGGAGGGGTGGTTGACGGCGGCGAGCAGGCGCATCTCCTGCGTCGTGCGCTGCGGGTCGACCGCCTCCGCGAAGCCGCCGCGGAAGACCTTGATCGCGACGGGGCGCTGGAGGCGCCGGTCCATGCCGCGGTAGACGGTCGCCATGCCGCCACGCCCGAGCTCCGACTGGATCTCGTACCGCCCGGCGAGGACGTCGCCCGGCCCCGGATCGCGCTCAGCCATGACGGTGATCGCGAGGCTGGGTGGGCACGGCTCCATTCTTTCGGACGGAACGGTTCCCGTCAGCCCCGAGCGGTCACGGATCACGACCTTGTCGGCGTGGCGCGGGATGCGTGCCGTAGATATCTACGACGCCCAGTGTCAGAGGCACGATGTAGACTCATATCCATGTTCGATATGCAGGATGCGGGGTGGGATCCGGGCGAGCCGCCGTGGGACGTGGAGGAGGATCCGCCGCGCACCCCGCTGCCGGAGGTGCCCGAGTGGCTGCTGTCGTCGCCGTGGGTGCCGGACGAGGACGACGCGTGGTATCTCGAGGAAGCCTTGGCGATGATGGACCCGGCGGAACGGTTCGAGTTCGAGTACGGCCGGCCGGCGACGCCGGAGCAGTTGGTCATCTTCGGGAACACGTCCCAGGAGGCGGCGCTGTCGGCGCAGGGTCTCGCGGTGCAGGCGGCGAGGATGCGGACCATCGCGGAAGCGCACCGCGTGCACGCCCTCCT
>NZ_CAXTHO010000102.1:0-11055 GCF_964244015.1 uncultured Amnibacterium sp.
GCGCCCGACCGGCCGTGACCGCGGCACTGCTGCACGACGAGGAGGACGAGGTCGCCCGGGCGGCGTGGAGAGCGGCGGTCGTGCTGACGCCCGTGGGGGAGCGGTCGGCGCTCGCCGACGACCTCGCGACCGAGCTCGGGTGCCGGGACCGGGAGTGCTGGCGGAGCCTCAGCCGCGCGCTCGTCGACCTCGGCGAGGACGCCCGGACGCCGCTCGAACGGGCGGTGGCCTCCGGGACGCTCGCGGTCCGGGTGCACGCCGCCGCGACCCTGCTGATGCTCGACGGGGTGCAGGTCGACTTCCGTTCCGCGGTCGAGGAGGCGCAGCGCACCGCGCTCGGGCCGATACCCGACGACTCCGCGTCCTGAGCCTGCGAGTGGTTCGCTGAAGGCGAACCGACGTGCTGCACTCTGCGACGTATTCACCCTGCTCAAGCAATGATTTCACCGAGCCGCTGTCGGACCCCCGTGGTTGTATCCGAGCATGGAACCGATGCCCGAGCTGCGAGCCGTGATCGCCGCTGCTCGCGCCGTGCAGCAGACGTTCCCGACCGCATCCGATGAGCAGGTCCTCGCGGATCTCGCTGCGGTGGAGGAGCTCGGCCGGATCGTCGACGGCCTCCGCATCGCCGGCGCCGCCGAGGTCGAGCACCGCTCGCGCCCGGGGCTCGGCGAGGATCGCCTCTCATTCGCCTCCGGTGCGCGAGACGGTGCCGAGTTGGTGCAGCAGGTGTGCCGGATCGGGCACAACGAGGCCAAGCGCCGCGTCGGCCTCGGGTCCGCTCTCGCCCCGAAGCGCTCGCTGTCCCAGGAGCCGCTGCCCGGCCGGTACGCGCCGCTCGCAGCAGCCCTCGTGTCCGGACTGGTCGGCCTCGAATCCGCCAGGGTCATCATCAACACCTGCAAGTCGATCAGCAAGCGGGTCGGGATGGCGCAGATCGAGGGCATGGTGGTCCAGCTGACCGATGCGGCGATGGTCAACGACACCGAGCAGGTCCGGGACCTCGCGGCGGCATGGGCGGAGATCCTCGATCCCGACGGGGCCGAGCCGAAGGAGGCGGCGCAGCGGCGCAAGCGCGCCCTGCAGGTCGGTCGCACCCTCGCGGACGGCACGACCCGGGCATCGCTGGTGCTCACACCGGAGCACCTCGCGATGCTGCAGGAGCTGCTCGAATCCCGGAGGCGCGGCGTGCCGCTCGTCCGGACGGAACCCGGCTCGGACGACGACGCCGAGACGACGGGCGGCGAGTGGCGCGAGGACGCCAGCGCCGCCGGAGGAGGCGGCGACGACGATCCCCGCTCCCGAGCGCAGCAGGACTACGACACGCTCTTCGAGACGCTCGAGGCCGGCGCGAAGGCCGAGCAGGTCGACGTCGCCACCCAGGTCACGCACGAGACCGTCGTGACGATCACCGCGGCCGAGCTGCAGGCTCAGCGGGGCCAGGGCTGGACGCCGGGAGTGCTGGCGGGCCTGCCGATCCCCGTGGTCGAGCAGCGGATGTGCACCGGCGGCACGCGCCTCCTGGTGGTCGGCACGGACGGAGAACCGCTGCACTTCGGCCGCTCCCGCAGGCTGTTCAGCCCCGCCCAGCGCAAGGCGCTGATGGTCGCGGCGGGCGGTCGCTGCCAGTACCCGGGGTGCCGAACGCCGGCACCGTTCCTCGAGGCGCATCACGCCGAGTGGTTCTCCCGCGACGACGGCCCGACGGACATCGGGAACGGCATCATGCTGTGCAGCTACCACCACCATCTGATCCACGCGAAGCACTCCTCCGTGAAGATCGTGAGCCACGAGGACGATCTGTGGATCGTGCCGCAGTGGTGGAGGGGCCCGCCGCAGGACCATCATCGGCGCCAGTCGGGCCTGCTGCGAGATCCGCGGCTCGATGCGCTTCGCCGGCAGCACGATCCCGACCGCAACCCGTGGGCACGGCCGCGCGCCGCATGACCTGGGCGTGCCGCCGCGCGGGTTCAGTTACAGCGCGACCACGGATGCCGAGGTCAGATGCAGCGGAGACCAGGAGGGTCGAGGGTCGATCAGCGTGGGACGGGCACGATCTCGTTCGTGAATGCCACGACGAGGGTCCACCCGATGCCGGAGGGCGCTTCGACGGCGACGTGGGTGAGCGGTCGGCTCGCGAAGGCGAACGTGGTCGGCGCGTGTGCTCCCGAGCGGTCCTCGGCCGCACCCTCCGCGAGAACGTACGGGTACGAGCTCCCGTCGTTCCGGTCGATGCGCAGCAGCGCGCGCCAGCCGACGCGATCCGGGTCGGCCGAGGTGATCTCGACCGAGGCCCGCCCGCCGTGGTCCGACCCCTCCGGTGCGTCGAGCTGCACGACGGCGTCGCCGTGCCCCTGGAAGCGCTGGCCGACCGCAGCGGTCCCGGCGATCGACACCGGCACCGACGTCGGTCCGTCCACGGCACGCAGCACGCTGTCCCGCAGTTCCCTCGGGGCGGTGCGGGAGGCGGGTGCGGCCTCCTCCGATGATGCGCTGAGCTCTGCAGCGACCGCGACGGACGCCCCGGCTGCGAGCAGGGCTCCCAGCACGAGACCGAGCACGAGGTGGCGAGGAGTCCGCGACGACGTCCTCTGCTCGGGCTGCTGCGGCACCTCGGCCCCGGGCCCGCGCTCCTCGATGTACCGCCGCAGATCGTCCTCGGTCGCGTCGGATCGGTAGAGCCGGCGACGGAGGTCGTCGAGGAGGGACTGCATCGTCTCCGGTTCTCGAGGATCGGTCACCGGCTCACTCTGCCCCTCCGGGCCGGATGCGCTCTCGACGCCGCGTCGATCGTGATCACCAGGCCGAGCGGCGGGCTCCGGAGGAGCGCCGAGGTCCGTTCGGCGCGTCCAGCCTGCGAACGTACGGTCTGGCGGTGACCTCCAGCGCCCCGACCGGCACCGACCGTCCGATCATGACCGGCGGTGCCTACGACCCGGTCCAGACCGAGACGACCGAGACGCGGCTGCGCGTCACCGGGGCGATCCCGGAATGGCTCGACGGGCGGTACGTGCGCAACGGCCCGAACCCGATCGGTGCGGTCGATCCGGCGACCTTCCACTACTTCATGGGCGACGGGATGGTGCACGGCGTGCGCCTCCGCGGCGGCCGCGCCGAGTGGTACCGCAACCGCTGGGTGCGCTCCCGCGACGCCGCGAAGGCACTGGGGGAGCCGATGCCCTCCTCCTCCGGCGTCAGCGTCGCCGCGAACACCACCGTGATCGGCCACGCGGGCGCGACCCTCGCCCTGGTGGAGGCGGGCGGCACCTGCTACGCGCTCACCGACGAGCTCGAGACGATCGGGTCGTGGACCTTCCAGGGCACGCTGCCCGGCGGGTACACCGCGCATCCGAAGCTCGATCAGGCGACCGGGGAGCTGCACGCGATCTCGTACCGCTTCGACCACCCCGGGTTCGTGCATTACTCCGTCTTCGACGTCCGCGGTCGCGCGCGACGCGTCGTCGACGTGCCGGTGTCCGGCAGCCCGCTCGTGCACGACATGGGGCTCACCCAGCGGCACGTCGTCGTGCTCGACCTGCCGATCGAGTTCGACCTGCCCCGTGCGATGCGGGCCGTCGGAGTGCCAGAGCGGATGATCGAGCCGGGTGCACGCGTCGCCGCCAAGCTGATCGGCCGGGTGCCGGCCAGCGGGCGTCTCGCGGACCTGGCGGCCAGCCGGCTGCGGAACGGCGACATGCCTTACAGCTGGTCGCCTGACCACCCCAGCCGGCTCGGTGTGCTGCCGCGCGGCGCCGCCGGCGCAGCCGTGCGCTGGTTCGAGATCCCGCAGTGCTTCGCCTTCCACGTGCTCGGCGCCTACGACGAGGTCGATGCGGACGGCCGCCCCGTCGCGGTGGTCGTCGACGGCGTGCGGTACGACGAGGTGTTCGCCGACAACGACCGCGGCCCGGAGGGGTCGAGCACCCGGCTCACCCGCTGGCGGCTGGACCTTGGCACGGGCCGTGCGATCGAGACGACCGTCGACGACCGGCAGCAGGAGTTCCCGCGCATCGACGAGCGGTTGATCGGCCGCCCGTACCGCTACGGCTACGCCTCCGGGCTCGCGCCGGACGGCACGGGAACCGTCGACGACCGCATCCTGAAGCACGACCTGGTCGCCGGCTCGACCGAGTCGCACAGCCTCGGCGCCGGCACGGAGGTGGGCGAGCTCGTGTTCGTCCCGCGCTCGCCCGACGCCGCGGAGGACGACGGCGTGCTGATGGGCTTCGTGCACGACGGCGTCACGGGCGCCGACCGGCTCGAGCTGCTGGACGCGGCGTCGCTCGAGTCGGTCGCGCAGGTGCACCTCCCGGTCCGCGTGCCGCACGGCTTCCACGGCAACTGGCTGCCCGCCTGAGTGGTAGCCGGCCGGGTCCTCGCGCCGGTCGCATCAGCGCTCGTCGACCGGGCGCTCCTCCGTGCCGGTGAAGCGGGGGAGCCACTCGGGCACCGGTCGGGCGGGGAACGCGACATGCGCCGCGGGCCACTCGCTGACCCGGAACGCGGAGAGCGAGTCGTCGAAGTTCTGCACCGCATCGAGCCGGTCGGTCATGAACGCGATTCCGATCCGGACGTTCGCCCAGTAGGCGTCCCACGTGTCGAAGAGCCCCTCGGCCGGTTCCGCGGCGCGTTCGATCAGTCGCCACGCGGTCGACGTGTCGATGTGGTCGGCGAGGTGCGCGATCCGGACGACGCTGACGACGCGCTGGGTGTCCGCCGCCCAGAGCAGCAGCGCGGGCCGGCCGGCGGCGGGCTCGTCGAGCTCGCGCAGATCCCACTCGCTGAGGCCGGTGAGGGAGGAGAGGCGCCCGAGCATCCGCTCGCCGTGCTCCCCGTGCAGCACGGCGTGGAAGCGGGAGCTGAGGCTCGCGTCACCCAGCGCGTCGGCGACGAACAGCTCCGTGTCACGACCGCTGGCGATCTTGTGGTCCGCGTCGAGCCGCGCCCGCAGGTCCGCCGCCTCGAACAGCGGCATCGTCGTGAAGCGGGGCCGCGGACCGCGCCGGGACCGCCTCGACCGCTGGTCGAGCGGGAGGCGGTGCGCCGCGGGACCGTAGTCGAGCGTCGAGTTCCAGCCGCCGAAGGCGAAGTCCGACTGGCCGTCGAGCGCGAGCAGCTGCTGCTGGCGATCGGTCACCGGCGGGATGCCGGAGAGGCGCCAGTACGTCTCCTGCTCCCGCCTCGGCAGGCTGCGATCGAGGATCGCGCCGACCAGCAGGCCGAGCACGCCGAGCACGATGATGAGGGCGAACCCGACCAGCACGGCCCGGTCGGTCGCGTCGGTCTGCGGGCCGTCGATGACGAAGCCGAAGACGATCGCGATGGCGAGGATCGCGGGGAGCACGAACAGCACGCCGCGCAGCGCGGTCCGGCTGGGATCGGCGGCCTGCATCGCGGAACGCGTGCTCCGGACCTCCGACCACCGGTCGCGGACGGGGAAGGCGCGGTCGCCGTACCGGTTCTGCAGCACGGGAACGACGGTATGCCTGCGGCGCTCAGATCGCGACGCGGCACCGCGGAGGGTGGTCGATCCGACCTAGCGGGTCGTCGCGAGCACCAGCACGAACTGCCCGCCGCCGGACTCGACCGTCGTGGTCACGGCGAGGTCGGGTGCGAGCCGGGAGAGGCGGTCGAGGAGCCAGGCCCCGGCCCGCTCGGCGTCGTCGCGGCCGGGGCAGCGCGCCACGACCTCGCGGCCACCCTTCCGCGACAGGCGGTCCACTGTCGCGATGATGGGAGCGGGATCGATCACGAAGAGATCCGACGGCCACTCGACGACCGCCTTCACGGCGCCCTTGCGCGTGTTGCAGGACCGGTGCGCGAGGCGCTCCAGCGCGGGGGCGCCCTTCTTCGGCTTGTCGCTCGTGACGGAGTCGATGCTCGGCCCGCGCGGGTCGTTGACGCTCATGTCGGGATCCACCGGCTCGTCGCACAGCCAGCAGCGCCAGCCCGCGCGGTCGCCGACCTCGGTCAGGGTGCTCATGCTCCGACGGTAGGGGGTCGCGTCACGGGGCATTGCGGGGGAGGAGCCGCGAGCAGCGGCACGATGCCGCTGCCCTCCCAGGTTATTGCCAGGTTCGCGCGCATCCACGGAGTGCCCGCCACCCGTAGTGATGGTGATGGGTCCGACCCGTGACCCACACGAACTGAAGGAGTCGAACGTGCGCACAGCACTGTTCAGCGGCGTCGCCGTCGCCGCCCTGCTCACCGTCGGGCTGGCCGCGCCGGCAGAGGCGGCGCCCCATCGCTTCGCGGGCAACACCGCGGAGGTCTCCGTCCTGCACGCCGTCCCGAACACCCCGGTCGACGTGTACCTCAACCACAAGCGGATCCTGAACGACTTCAAGCCCGGCACCCTCGCCGGCCCGCTGAACGTGAAGGCCGGCACCTACACGGTGTCGATCACCGCGGCGACCGCGAAGAACGACAAGAGCCCGGTGATCGGGCCGGTGAAGCTCTCGTTCCACTCGGCGCGCAGCTACACCGTCGTGGCGCACCTCACGCCCGCTGGCAAGCCGACCGCCACGTCCTACCTGAACACGATCAAGCAGACTCCGAAGGGTGATGGCCGGATCATCGTCCGCCACGACGCCGCGGCCCCGGCCGTCGACATCCTCGCCAACGGTGCGGTCGCGATGAAGAACCTGAAGAACCCGAAGCAGTCGAAGGCCGACCTCCCGGTCGGGACCTACTCGGTCGCCGTGGCGCTCGCGGGTACGACGGCTCCGGTGATCGGGCCGGCCGATGTGAAGGTGCAGAAGAACGCCGACACGATCGTCTACGCCTGGGGCAGCGCAGCCCAGGGGAACCTGACGGTCGCGGTGCAGACGGTCAAGACGAACAGCTGAGCTGGCAGTGGGAGCGCGGCAGTCCGCGCTCCCACTGAGCACTGAGCAGTGAGCAGTGAGCAGCGGGGCGGGAGCACCCATGGGTGTGCTCCCGCCCCGCTGCGGTCGGCCGGCCGCGCCTCTACACTCGGGCGCTGCCCGCCGATGATGCCCGGGGCGGAGCAGTCGCGGGCATCGCGAACCGAGGACCGACCCATGCACGACGACGCCGACGCGATCGCCCGTGCCGCCGCGTTCCGTGCAGGCGACGGTGCCGCGCTCGCAACCGCTTACCGGGACTGGGGACCACTCGTGTACACGCTCGCACTGCGCAGCCTCGGGCACGTGCAGGACGCGGAGGACGTGACGCAGCGCGTCTTCATCGCCGCGTGGCGTGGGCGCGAGACCTTCGATCCCGAACGGGCGAACCTGTCGGCGTGGCTCGTGGGGATCACCAGGCGCCAGATCGCGGATGCCCACACCGCCCGCGCCCGCACCGCAGCACTGCCGATGCCGTCCGAGGGGGAGGGGGAGCCCGTGGCCCCGACCGTCGAGCTGGGTGACCGCCTGCTGATGGCCGACGAGATCGCGCGGCTCTCGCCGCAGGCCCAACGGGTGCTCAGGCTCGCCTTCTACGACGACCTGACGCACCAGCAGATCGGGGAGCGGCTCGGCATGCCGCTCGGCACGGTCAAGAGCCTGATCCGCCGCAGCCTCGAACGGATGCGGCAGCGGCTGGAGGTGCACGATGGAGCACCTTGACCCCGAACTGCTCGCCCTCCTCGGCCTGGGTGAGGACGCGGCGTCGGCGACGCAGCGGCTGCACCTCGCAGGCTGTCCGCACTGCCGAGGCGAGGTCCGCCGGTTCGCGCGACCGGTCGCGGCGACGCGCGACACCGACGAGGTGCTGGAGACGCCCGGCCCCCGGGTGTGGGCGGGCATCGCGGCGGAGCTGCAGCTCGATCCGCGGGATCCCGGCACCCTCGTGATGACCGGACCGGAGCGGGTCGCCCCTGCGACCCGTCCCCTGCGCAGGACCGTGGTCGCGGCCGTTGCGGTCGCGGCCGCGGTACTCGCCCTCGGCGGGGTCGGCATCGGCCTGCTGACCGTGCGGCACGACGCGCAGCGGATCGCGACCG
Source organism: uncultured Amnibacterium sp. (assembly GCF_964244015.1). Classification (NCBI taxonomy): domain Bacteria; kingdom Bacillati; phylum Actinomycetota; class Actinomycetes; order Micrococcales; family Microbacteriaceae; genus Amnibacterium; species uncultured Amnibacterium sp. The sequence goes on from NZ_CAXTHO010000102.1 coordinate 7,967, forward strand.
CGACGTTGCAGGCGTTCCCGGGGTGGCAGGGCAGCAGCGGGACCGCCGTGCTCGAACGCCTCCCGAACGGACGCCACGTCGTGCAGGTGACGACGACCGTGCAGCCCGGAGGCCGCGACGACCACGAGGTGTGGTTGATGACCGCGGGAGCGAAGCGCCTCGTGAGCCTCGGCCTGCTGCACGGCACGAGCGGCACGTTCACCGTGCCGGCCGGGGTCGACGTCAGCCGGTTCCGGCTCGTCGACGTCTCCGACGAGCCGCGCGACGGGAACCCTGCGCACTCCGGCGACTCGATCGTCCGCGGTGCGCTGAAGTCGTAGCGACGCCCTTCCCGGACGGGCCCGCCTGAACGCGGGCGCGATCGGACCAGACGGGCGTCCGCGGACGCCCGGAACGTCCGATTCCGCCCGGACTTCGCGGAGGCGACGGGTGGCACGCTGGGGTCATGCTCATCGCGTTCTCGGTCGCCCCCAGTGGAGGACACCCCGGTGGAGGAGGGAGCAGCGACGGCAGCGTGCACGACGCCGTCGCCGCCGCCGTCCGCATCGTGCGGGAATCGGGGCTGCCGAACCGGACCGGCTCGATGTTCACGGAGATCGAAGGCGAGTGGTCCGAGGTGATGGAGGTCGTCCGGCTCGCGGTCGAGGCGGTCGGCGCCTACGGCCCGCGGGTCTCGCTGGTGCTGAAGGCCGACATCCGCCCCGGATACACCGGTGAGATCACCGGGAAGCTCGAGCGGCTCGAGGCGGCGCTGGGGGAGTAGCCCCGGTCACACCGCCTCCAGCAGGATCGCGGCGCCCTGCCCGCCTCCGCCGCAGATCGCGGCGACGCCGAGGCTTCCGGGTCCGAGCGCCGCGAGGCTGCGACCGACGTGCCCGGCGATGCGCGTGCCGGAGGCGCCGATCGGGTGGCCGAGCGCGATCGCGCCGCCGTTCATGTTGACGATCAGCGGGTCGACGCCGAGGAGACGGGTCGAGACGACCGCGACCGCGGCGAACGCCTCGTTGAACTCGACGACCTGCAGCTCGGCGATCTCGCGGCCCGCCTGCTCGAGCGCCTTCCGCGCCGCGTTCGCGGGTTGGGCGTGGAGGGAGACGTCGGGGCCCGCCACGAACGTCGAGGCGAGGATCCGGGCCACGGCGGCGGCACCCCGCTCGGGCGCGAGCGCCTCGTCCATGAGCACGACCGCGGCGGCGCCGTCGGTGATCTGGCTCGAGTTGCCCGCGGTGATGCCGCCGTCCTTCGCGAACGCCGGGCGGAGCTCGGCCAGGGTCTCGACGGTCGTGCCGGGACGGAGGCCGTCGTCCGCCGCGATGGTCGCCGGGCGCCGGCCCGACGTCGTGAAGGGCGCGATCTCGCCGGCGAGGAACGCGCTCCCGGCCTCGAGACGGGCGTGCGACTCCGCCGCCCAGGCGTCCTGCTCGGCGCGGGTCACCTGCCGGTCGGCGTTGCGGTCCTCGGTGGAGGCGCCCATGCTCTGGTGCTCGAACGCGTCGGTGAGGCCGTCGTGCTCCATCGTGTCGAGGAACTCGATCGAGCCGTACCGCTTGCCGGCCCGCGATCCGGGCCAGGCGTGCGGGGCGAGGGACATCGACTCCTGGCCGACCGCGACGACGATCCGCGCGCGGCCGTCCGCGATCATCCGCGCCCCCTCCGCCACCGCCTCGAGGCCGGAGAGGCAGACCGCGTTCAGCGTGATCGCCGGCACGGTGAGGGGGATGCCGGCGCCGACCGCGGACTGCCGTGCCGGGTTCTGGCCCGCTCCCGCCTGCAGCACCTGGCCGCCGACGACGCGATCGACCTCCTCCGGCGCGACGCCCGCGCGCTCGAGCGCCGCGCTGATGGCGTGGGCGCCGAGGACCGTGGCCGGCACCTGGGCGAAGACGCCGCTGAACTTCACGAAGGGGGTACGGGCATACCCGACGATGACGGCACTCATACGCCGATCCTCCTGCACCTGCGTACCGGATGCCTTCTGCGCGCCCCCGAGAAGGGCATCGAGCGGCACGTCCACGCCCATCTCCTGTCCCGTGCGGCGTCGAAGGCACCTGGAGGATGGGCGCCGGCTCGACCAGCGGGTTCGGCCCCGTCCGCTGGTCGATGCGCGAGCGCAGCGAGCAGCCGTCAGTGCTTCGGGCGGACGACTCCGGTCGTGGTGGCAGGAGGCTTCGGGTTCGCAACGGACGCCTGGGGGCTGTAGCCGAGGGTCTCGGTGTGACCGACCTGCGGCGCGACCGCCTTGTCGTGCGACGTGCTCATGCCGAGTCCTCCTCCGGTCGAGTCCATTCCAGGATGTCATCGTCGCGCACCGCGATCCACATTCCGGCACTGTTTTCCAGTACATGGTCGAATCGCCCGTTCGCGGTGACGCGCCATTGCTGCGCGATGAAGATGTCGCGATGTTCGGGATAGCCACTCATGAACGATCCCTTGCCGTAGAAGCCTCCGACGATCGTTCCGTCAGCACGGGTGACACGGACGAACACGCCGTTCTGCTGGTGTCCGGCGTGGTCCCAAGCGGTGGGAACGCGGTTCACGACCAGCAGGCCCTGCGCGCTCGCCCAGTCCATGATCCGCTGCGCCCCAGGGATACGCCACCACGGCACGGCATGTGCAAGGGCGGCGAGGACGGCGGGGGCGACGAGACCGAGGAGGAGGATGGTCCGGCCAGCCCCGACCGGATCTGCGACGACAACCTGCTCGCGCCCGGCATCGAACCCGAACGACTCGTAGGCGACTCGCCCGAAGAGCGCGAGGTACGCGGCGTTCAGGACGACGCCGACCGTCACCGCGTGCGCGAAACGAGAACCGAGCGATCGGTCGGTACCGCGATACCCGGTCAACGAAGCACGGATCGTCGAGTAGACGAGGCCTGGTACGAACAGGGCGACCAGCACGGCTACCGCGGCAGTCGAGGTGGGGATGTCCACGTGTCCTCCGTTCAGCGGCACGATCATGACCGACGGCGACGACATCTGATCGACCCACCGCGCACCGAGCACGTTCGGGTGACGCAGGTGGGATCAGTCGGTCGCGGCGACGCATCGGGCGGAGGTGACGCCGAGGTGCGACGGTCTCACTCGGCGGTG
>NZ_CAXTHO010000103.1:0-10935 GCF_964244015.1 uncultured Amnibacterium sp.
CGAAGCTCGAGGTGCTTTCGATGGCCCCGACGATCGCGCGGGCGATCCACGAGGTCTTCGAGGACGGCTCGGTCACGAGCATGTTCAACGGCGCCGCCTGACCCGTCCAGTGCTCGAAAAGGGCCGCCTCGAGTCGATCGAGTCGGCCCGTTCCGCTCACTGAACGTGCGGGCGCGGCGCGGAACATGGGGGGCATGACCTCGCCGGTGCAGTCCGAGTCGGCCCGCCTGTTCGACACGAGGGCGACGACGGAGGTGCGCGGCGCCACGGGCCTCACGGCCGCATGGGACGTCGACGCGCTCGCGACCGGCGCGGTGGCCGCGTTCGCGGACTCGGTCGTCGCGCTGCTGCGCGCAGCGGACGTGGAGGCGTCCTCCTCCGTCGATGGGCCGCTCGTCGGCGCCTGGTTCCGGCAGGCCCTCAGGCCCGTCGGCTGGGAGCTGCCGTCGCCGTGGGATCCGATCGCGGGCGACTACGCGGCCGCTGACGGCTGGATCCGCCTCCACACGAACGCGCCACGGCACCGGGACGCGGCGCTCCGCGTGCTCGGCGTCGACCCGGACCGCGAGGCGGTCGCCGCCCGCGTCGCGACCTGGCGGGCGGACGAGCTCGAGACCGCCGTGGTGGAGGCAGGAGGCGCCGCCGCGACGATGCGCGAGCCGGAGGCGTGGATCGACCACCCGCAGGGCTCCGCCGCTCGCCGCGAGCCGCTGGTCGACCGCCTCCACACCGTCCCGGCGCGGACGCACTGGCATCCGGATCCGGCCAGGCCGCTCGCCGGCATCCGCGTGCTCGACCTCACCCGGGTGATCGCGGGCCCGGTCGCGACCCGGGCGCTCGCCGCGCTCGGAGCGACCGTGATCCGCGTCGATCCACCCGACTGGGACGAACCGGCCGTCGTCCCGGAGATGACGCTCGGCAAGCTGCCCGTCCGACTCGACGCCCGGACGCCCGAGGGTCGGGAGCGCCTCGGGGACCTGCTCGCGGGCGCCGACGTGCTCGTGCACGGGTACCGCCGCGGCGCGCTCGACACCATCGGGCTCGGCGACGACGACCGGCAGGACATCCGCCCCGGACTCGTGGAGGTCGCGCTCACCGCCTACGGCTGGAACGGGCCGTGGACGGGCCGCCGAGGCTTCGACTCGCTCGTGCAGATGTCGTCCGGTATCGCGGCGCGAGGGATGCGCCTCGCGGGAGCCGAGCGGCCTGTTCCGCTGCCCGTCCAGGCGCTCGACCACGCGACCGGCTGGCTGATGGCGGCGGCCGCGATCGCCGGGATCCGCGACCGGCGCCGCGGCGGGAGCGGCTCGCGCGCCACCCTCTCCCTCGCCAGGACCGCTGCGGAGCTGCTGCCTGCTGCGCCGAGAGAGGACTCGGCGCCGGAGGTGGCCGCCGGCTCGACGATCCGCACGCCGTGGGGCGCTGCAGCGCTGCTGCCGTTCCCGGTCAGGATCGAGGGCGTCGACCTCCGCTTCGATACCGGGCCCGCCCCGCTCGGCAGCGCGCCTCCCTCCTGGCCCGCGTGAGCACGATCCGCCGTCGCCGAGACCCTTCGTCGCACCGGTCGGCGCTCAGGGGGCGCTCGGCGCCTCGTGCGTCACGTGCTCGCCGACCTCGTAGACCACCGACGGCGGTCCGACGATCCGGCCGTCGGGCTCGCCCACGATCTCGTCATCGCGGTCGCGGTAGGGGAACCGCGCGAGCACCCAGCGCATCGCCTCGAGCCTCGCGCGCTTCTTGTCGTTGCTCTTCACGATGGTCCAGGGCGCCTCCGCCGTGTTCGTCGTCGCGAGCATCGCCTCCTTCGCGGCGGTGTACACGTCCCACTTGTCGAGCGAGGCGATGTCCATCGGCGACAGCTTCCACTGCCGCACCGGGTCGACCTGCCGGATCGCGAACCGGGTCAGCTGCTCGGTCCTCGAGACCGAGAACCAGAACTTGACCAGGTCGATCCCCGTCGCGGTGAGCATCCGCTCGAAGCGCGGGGCGTCCTGCAGGAAGCGCTCGTACTCCTCGTCCGAGCAGAAGCCCATCACCCGCTCGACCCCGGCGCGGTTGTACCAGGAGCGGTCGAACAGCACGACCTCGCCCGCCGCGGGCAGGTGCTGCACGTAGCGCTGGAAGTACCACTGGGTGCTCTCGCGCTCGGACGGCTTCTCGAGCGCGACGACGGAGGCGCCCCGCGGGTTCAGGTGCTCGGTGAACCGCTTGATCGTGCCGCCCTTGCCGGCGGCGTCGCGGCCCTCGAAGACGATCACGAGCCGGCGCCCCTCCGCCTTGATCCACTTCTGCAGCTTGAGCAGCTCGATCTGCAGCAGCCGCTTCTGCGCCTCGTAGTCGTCGCGGTCCATGCGGCTCTCGTACGGGTAGCCCTCGCGCCAGGTGTCGATCGCACCGCCGTCGGGGCCGACGAGCACCGGGTCGTCGTCGTCCTCGTCGAGCACGCGGAAGCCGAGGAGGTCGGAGAGGTCGACGGGGAAGGTCACGCGCGGACCGTAAGGAGTCCCGGTGAACGAACGGTGTCGCTGCGGTGCCACCCGGAGGTGTGCCACACGAACCGGGGCTGACGGAACCTGATGCTGACCAGCAGAATCGTCCCATGACCAACGGTGTGTTCATGACGGGGCGACGACGCCCCACGCTCGGAGCGCTCTACGTCTCCGCCGTCGGCGCCTTCGCCGTCCTCCTGCTCGCGCTCGTGGCCTCCGGGCTCGCGAGCCCCATGGCCGTCGCGCTCGTCGCGGTGCCGCTCGGCCCGCTCGGCATCGCCGCCGCCGCGCTGTCGCTGCCCGCCCTGTCCACGCCTCCGTCCATCGCGCTGGCCGTCCTCGTGCTCGCGGTCACGCTGGCCGTCGGCGCGGTCAACGTCATGGTCGCCGCGGCGATCGCCTACGCCGCCTCGACCCGGGTCGAGCAGATCCGCGAGCAGGCCCTCGTCCACTGAGCCTCGGGGCGGCGACCGCTCGCGGCGCGGCGGCCGGCCTGCGTTTCAGGAGGCGCGGGAGCGGAGGAGCGTGAAGGACTCGTCCCGCACGATCAGCGTCGTGACCTCGCCCGCGACCCGCTGCTCCGGGTCGCTCGACAGCGCGAGCTCCCACTCCGCGTTCGGCGCCTCCGGCACCTGGAACTCGACGCCGTTCTCTGCCGAGTTCAGCAGCAGCGCGAACGCGTCGGCGCCCGCGTGCTCGAGCACGAACGTGATCGTGCGGGCGTCCGGGTTCTCCCAGTCCTCCTGCGAGAACTCCTCGTCGTCCGACCGCTTCAGCCGGACGGCATCGACCACGCCGTCCGCAGGGGCGTACCGGTACCAGGGCGGCCGCAGCGCCGGCTGATCGTGCCGCAGCGTCGTCAGCGCCTTCGTGAACGCGAGCAGCTCCTCGTCCACCGAGTCCCAGTCGTACCAGGAGATCTCGTTGTCCTGGCAGTAGGCGTTGTTGTTGCCGCCCTGTGTGCGGCCGATCTCGTCGCCGCCGAGCAGCATCGGCACCCCGGTGGACAGCAGCAGCGTGCCGAGGAAGTTCTTCCTGACCCGCAGCCGCTTCTCGTGCACCGCGGGTTCGTCCGACGGGCCCTCCGCGCCGTTGTTGAACGACTTGTTGTCGCTCTCGCCGTCGGCGTTGTCCTCGCCGTTCGCGGCGTTGTGCTTCTGGTTGTACGACGTGAGGTCGGCGAGCGTGAACCCGTCGTGCGCGGTGACGAAGTTGACGCTGCAGAGCGGCGAGCGGCGGCTGCGCTGGTACACGTCCGGGCTGCCGAGCACCCGCTGGCTCGTCGTGCTGAGCAGGCTGTCGGCGCCGGACCAGAAGTCCCGCACGTCGTCCCGGAACTTGCCGTTCCACTCCGACCACTCCGCGGGGAAGTCGCCGACCTGGTACCCGGCGGTGTCCCACGGCTCGGCGATCAGCTTGATCGGCGCCAGCACCGGGTCCTGCAGCGTCAGGTCGAGGAACGCGCTGCGCAGCCCGACCTCGCGGCCCTGCCGGGTGAGGGTGGTGGCCAGGTCGAAGCGGAAGCCGTCGACGTGCATCTCCTGCACCCAGTAGCGGAGGGAGTCCATGATCAGCCCGAGCGCTGCCGGGTGCTGGGTGTTCAGGCTGTTCCCGGTGCCGGTCGTGTCGAAGTAGGCGTCCTTCTGCTCGTCCACCAGCCGGTAGTAGGCCGCGTTGTCGATGCCCTTGAAGGACAGGGTCGGCCCCATGTGGTTGCCCTCGGCGGTGTGGTTGTAGACGACGTCGAGGATGACCTCGAGCCCGGCGGCGTGCAGCGCCTTCACGAGCGACTTGAACTCGGCGACCTGGCCGCCGGTGTCTCCAGTGGAGCTGTAGGCGCCGTTGGGGGCGAAGAACCCGATCGTGTTGTAGCCCCAGTAGTTCGACAGGCCCTTGTCGGTCAGCGTGGAGTCCTGCACGAACTGGTGCACGGGCAGCAGCTCGACGGACGTGATGCCCAGGTCCACGAGGTGCTGGATCGCTTTCGGGTGCGCGAGCCCCGCGTACGTGCCCTGGATCTCCTCCGGCACCCCCGGCATCCGCTTCGTGAAGCCCTTGACGTGGGTCTCGTAGATGATCGTCTCCTCGAGCGGAACCCGCGGCGCGCGCGGCACCTCGTCGTCGCCCCAGTCGAACGAGCGGTCGACGACGACGCAGCGGGGCATCGCGGAGGCGGAGTCGGTGTCGTCGCGCTGCACCGGCTCGGTCATGTCGTGGCCGAACAGGCGCTGATCGAAGGTGTAGCCGCCCGAGATCGCAAGCGCGTGCGGGTCGAGCAGCAGCTTGTGGACGTTGTGCCGCACGCCGTGCTGCGGCTCCCACGGTCCGTCCACGCGCAGCCCGTACCGCGTACCGACCTCCACGCCCGGCACGAAGCCGTGCCAGGTGAAGCCGGTGCGGTTCGGCAGCACCGTCCGCGTCTCGTCCTCGCCGTCGAAGGCGCAGAAGAACACGTCGGAGGCGGACTCGGAGTAGACGGCGACGTTCGCGCCGCCCTCCACGAGGGTGACGCCGAGGGGGTACGGGAGGGAGCGGGGAGCCGGCATCGGGGAGCCTTTCGTTCGACCGCCGCACACCGTAACGACGACGCCGCGCGCCGAACTGGGCGTTCGCGGTCCGCCCGCCGGGAGTCGCCGTGTCAGCCGGGGCCGATACGGTCGGGGACCATGGACTTCCGTCATCTGGGCGCTTCGGGACTGAAGGTCTCCGAGATCACCTACGGCAACTGGATCACCCACGGCGGGCAGGTCGAGGACGACGCGGCGACCGCGTGCGTACGCGCGGCCCTCGACGCCGGGATCACGACCTTCGACACCGCCGACGGCTATGCGAACGGCGCTGCGGAGGAGGTGCTCGGCCGCGCGCTCCGCGGGGTGCGCCGCGCATCGCTCGAGGTGTTCACGAAGGTGTACTTCCCCACCGGACCGCTCGGCCACAACGACACCGGGCTGTCGCGGAAGCACATCCTGGAGTCGATCGACGGGTCGCTCGGCCGGCTCGGGATGGACTACGTCGACCTGTACCAGGCGCACCGCTACGACGCGTTCACGCCGCTCGAGGAGACGATGCAGGCGTTCGCGGACGTGGTGCGTGCGGGCAAGGCGCTGTACATCGGCGTCTCGGAGTGGACGGCCGAGCAGCTGCGGGCGGGCCAGGAGCTCGCCGGCGGGCTCGGCTTCCGGCTCGTCTCGAACCAGCCGCAGTACTCCGCGCTGTGGCGTGTGATCGAGGAGGAGGTCGTGCCGGCCTCGAAGGAACTCGGCATCTCGCAGATCGTCTTCTCGCCGATCGCGCAGGGCGTGCTGACCGGCAAGTACACGCCGGGCGCGGCACTGCCGGAGGGCACCCGCGCGACCGACGAGAAGGGCGGCGGGGCGCAGTTCGTCCGCCGCTTCCTCCGCGACGACCTCCTGGAGCGCGTGCAGCGGCTGCAGCCGATCGCGGCCGAGCTGGACCTGACGCTCGCGCAGCTCGCCGTCGCGTGGGTGCTGCAGAACGAGAACGTCGCATCGGCGATCATCGGCGCCTCCCGCCCCGAGCAGGTCGCGGAGAACGTGCAGGCCGCCGGGGTCACGATCCCGCTCCCGCTGCTCGAGCGCATCGACGAGGTGCTCGGCGACTCCGTCGAGCGCGATGCGTCGATCACCGCGCAGAACGCCCCGAAGACCCGCCTGGCCTGACCCTTCGCGGATCCGCGTTCTTCTCGCGGTTCCCCGGTTCCGAGCCGACACGCCGCCGCGCGGACGCGGTGGGCGGCGTATCAGCCGATTTCTGCGGATCCTGATCAGGATCCGTCAGCTCGTCGACGTGAAGGGCGACTGACACCGGTCATCCTTCGTTTTGTAGGGAGGATCTGCCTACAAAACGAAGGATGATCCGCGGATTGCGTCGGCCGTCGGAGGTGGGGGAGGCTGGACCTCCTGAGGAAGGAGCCGACCCGTGACCACCTCCGCCCCCGGCCGCGCGACCGTCAGCGGTGCCGTGCTCGTCGGCAGCGTGAACCTCCCCGATGTCGAGGGCGTGTTCCGCGCCGTCGCCGGCCACCTCGGCGAGCACATCGCGCACATCCCGGACGGCGAGGTGGGGGAGCGCTACTACTGGCTGCAGTTCCAGACCCGGCGCTTCGACCGCACGCCGGGCCTCGTGCGCCAGGGCGACACCCCGATCCTGATCCGCGACGAGTTCGACCAGCGCCCCTTCGCGCTCGACGGCTCGGTCGCACCGGAGGACCTCCGGTTCCCGTCGCTCGGCTACGCGGACGCGGCGATCGAGTCGTACGCGACCTTCGCGCGGCTGCAGGAGGAGGGGGTCATAGCCCCCGGAACGCGTCTGCAGGTCTCCCTCCCGACACCCGCCGGGGTGGTCGGCGTGTTCTTCGCGCCGCAGGACCGCGCCGCGATCGAGCCGGTCTACGCGCGCGCGCTCTACGACGAGGTCTCGCGGATCACCGATGCGATCCCGCACGACTCCCTCCAGCTGCAGTGGGACGCCGCGGTCGAGTTCCTCTGGCTGGAGCACCTGGTCGAGCCGTGGTGGGACGACGTGCTCGACGGCGTACTCGGCCGGCTCGTCGACGCGGCCGCCCACGTGCCGGCCGGCGTGCCGGTCGGGTTCCACCTCTGCTACGGCGACGTGGAGGAGGCGCATTTCGTCCAGCCCGCCGACGCCGGCGTGCTCGCCTCCGTCGTGCGCGGCGTGCTCGCCCGCTCGCCGCGATCGATCGCCTACCTCCACCTCCCGGTCCCGATCGAGCGCGACGACGCCGCCTACTTCGCGCCGCTGCAGGATCTCGGGCTGCCGGACGGCACCCGGCTGTACCTCGGCCTCGTGCACCACGAGGACGGCGTCGAGGGCGCGCTGCGCCGGATCGACGCCGCGTCGACGGCCGTGCCGCGGTTCGGCGTCGCGACGGAGTGCGGGCTCGGGCGAGGACCTCACGAGCGCACCGTGCCGCTGCTCGACCTGCACCGCGCCGTGCTCGAGGCCGCGGCGCACTGACATGAACACCGCCTGGACGCGGGCCCGCCCGGTGCCGGGTCCAACCGGCGGCCAGCGGTAGCGTCGGTCTGTGCGCCGCCGGAACCTCGCGATCGGCGGTGCGGCGGCCGTCGTGCTCGTCGCGGGCGGCGTGCTGGGGTGGCGCGCGATCCCCTACGTCCCGCCCTCCGGCCAGGTCGCGCAGACCACCTCCGTGACCCGGGAGAGCGCGTACCTCGCGCGCTACTGGCGGAACCCGAACCCGTCGTTCGGGGATTTCGGCGGCACCGACTGCGTCAACTTCACGTCCCAGGCGCTGCACGCGCGCGGCTGGGCGATGACCGCGGCGTGGGGCACCTCGACCGTGCTCGGCCGGCACGCCGCGACCACGAGCTGGGTCAGCTCGACCGCGTTCGCGCGCTGGCTCGCCACCCGCCCTGACCTCGCCCTCCCGCTGGGCGACGACCAGCGCGATCGGGTCCGGGTCGGCGACGTCGTGCAGTTCGACTGGGACGCGAGCGGCGACCGGGACCACACCGCGGTCGTCAGCCGCGTCCTCCAGCGATCCGGACGGACCGAGATCGAGGTCGCGGAGCACTCCCCGGCGGGCCTCCACGACGCCGTCGACGACCTGATCGCTGCGCACGGGGGCCACGGCGTGGTGCACTACTGGCATCTGCTCACGTGAGCCGAGGAGGAACCATGGTCTCGGTCGGTCTCTGCGAGGACGATCCGCAGGTGCGGCGCGTGGTCGTGGAGGCGCTCGCCGCCGTCGATCTCGACGTCGTCGTCGCGCATCGCGCCGCGGAGGCGGTCAGGGAGTTCACGCCCGACTCCGGCCTCCGCGCGATCGTGCTCGACATCGGGCTGCCGGACGGCGACGGGCGCGACCTCTGCCAGGCGCTCCGCGCCAGCGGGGTCACGGCGCCGGTCCTGTTCCTCACCGCGCGCGGGGGCGTGCACGAGGTCGTCGCCGGCTTCAGCGCGGGGGGCGACGACTACCTCGTCAAGCCGTTCGCGGTCGCCGAGCTGCAGGCGCGGGTCACCGCGCTCGTCCGCCGGGCGCCCACGCCTGCTCCCGAGCCGCGCTCCCTGCACCTCGATCCCGAGCGGTACTCCGTGCGGCACGCGGACGCGGAGGAGCGGCTCACGCCGACCGAGTTCCGACTGCTCGCGACCCTGCTGGCACGCCCCGGCGAGGTCGTCCGGCGGCGCGAGCTGATCGCCGGGGCATGGCCGGTCGGCGCCGTGGTGCAGGCGAACACCCTCGATTCGTACATGCGCCGCCTCCGCCGGCTGCTCGAGCAGGTCGGCGCGGAGCAGCGCCTGCACACGGCGCGCGGCGTCGGGTTCCGCCTGGGATGACGGACGGCCCGCTGCGATCGAGCGCGTCCGTCCGCCGCCGGCTGACCGCCGCGACCGCGGTGATCAGCACGATCGGCATGCTCGCGCTGATCGTCGTCGTGCTGCTCGTGGCGTGGGGCACGACGGACCACGAGATGGACCAGGTGCTCGAGACCCGCCTCGCCGCGGTCCGTGACGCCGTCGAGATGGTGGGCGACCGTCCGACGGTGTCCGACCCCCTCGACTCGACGTTCGACACCTCGAACTGGATCGCGGACGCCTCGGGACGCCTGATCGCCGGTCCGACGGTGCCCGCCGAGCTGCGGCAGGTCGTCGCCCGGCTCGCACGGGTCGGGTCGGGCGTCGTCGAGGTCGGTGCATGGAGGCTCGACTCGGCGCCCCTGCGCACGGGCGACGACGTGGGACGGGCGGTGGTGGCGATCGACACCGGGCCCTACCGCTCGGGGCTCGGCCGGCTCATCGCCGCCTCGCTGATCACGGCCGGGGTCGTCGTCGCCGGCGTCACGCTGCTCGCGGGGCTGATCGTGCGGCGGGCACTCGCGCCGGTCGCCGCGATGACGGCGACCGCGGTCTCGTGGTCGCACGAGCGGCCCGACCGGCGGTTCTCGCTCGGCCCGCCGCGGGACGAGATCACCGGTCTCGCATCCGTGCTCGACGGACTGCTCGACCGCGTGGACCGGGCGATCCGCGCGGAACAGCGGCTGACCGCCGAGGTCGCGCACGAGCTGCGGACCCCGCTGACCGTGATGCGCGGGGAGGCGGAGCTCGGCGCCTCGACGCCCCGCCTCCGCCGGACCGAGCGGGATCGTTTCGAACGCATCGTCGCCGCTGCGGACGACATGGGGGCCGCGATGACGACGCTGCTCGACGCGGCGCGCGGATCGGGCTCCTCCGCCACCTCCGACGTCGCGGGCGTGATCGCCATGCAGGCGTCCCGCGGCGGCCTCGCCCTGCCCGTGCGGGTCGAGCCGGTACCCGTCGGCCTCACCGCGGCCGCGCCGGCGGAGGTGCTGGGCCGCGCGCTCGGACCGCTGATCGACAACGCGGCGCGGCACGGCCGCACGCAGGTGCGGATCGCCGCCGCACAGCGCGGCGATCGCATCGTCGTCACCGTCGAGGACGATGGTGACGGGGTGCAGGAGGAAGTCGGCGACGTGTTCGAGCCCGGTGTGCGCGACGAGCGAAGCCAGGGCGCCGGGCTGGGGCTCGCGCTCGCGCGGCGCCTGGCACGCTCCGTCGGCGGCGACGCCGTGCTCGTCTCGAGGACGCCGGCGGTGTTCGGCCTCCTGGTGCCGGTGGCACCCGACAACCGGTGACGGCCCTCCGGGTCGCGCGGCATCGCCTGCCCCTGATCCTCGTCGTGGCCGCCGTCGCGATCGCCGGCTACGGGGTGCGGGTCGCCGTGCTGCTGCAGGCGGGTGGCGTCCTCGGCTCCTCCGCCTACGACGACGGCGTCTACTACGCCGCAGCAGCGTCGTTCGTGCACGGCGGGTGGCCCTACGCGGACTTCCTGTTCCTCCAGCCGCCCGCCGTCGTGCTCGCCGGTGCGCCGTTCGCCGCGATCGGCGCGGCCGTCGGAGACCCGACCGGTGTGCTCGCCGCCCGCCTGGCGTGGATCGGCGTCGGCGCGGCCAACTGCGCCCTCGTCGCGGTCCTCGCCGGCCGCAGGTCGTGGCAGGCGGGCCTGGTCGCGGGCGCCTTCGCTGCCTGCTTCTACCCGCTCGCGTACGGCGAGCGGAGCACGCTGCTCGAGCCGCTCGGCACGCTGCTGCTGCTGGTCGCCATCCTCGTCCGCCGGCGAGGCAGTGGAGGTGCGGCGCTGCTCGCCGGGGTCGTCGCCGGCGCCTCCGTCGACGTGAAGATCTGGTCCGTCGTCCCCGTGCTGGTGCTGGTCGCCTTCCCGGGGCACCGCCTCCGGTTCCTGCTCGGCGCCGTGGCCGGCGGTCTGATCGTCGCCGCGCCGTTCCTCATCAGGGCTCCGGAGGCGCTCGTGCGCCAGGTGTTCATCGACCAGCTCGGCCGGCCGCGGCTGCCGGAGGACACGTTCGCCGGTCGGCTCGTCGTGCTGACGGGTGCGGCGTTCACGAACGGCTCGGACGCCGTA
>NZ_CAXTHO010000104.1:0-10927 GCF_964244015.1 uncultured Amnibacterium sp.
GGAGGGCGGGATGAGCACCGAGGGCAAGCCGGACGAGCAGCAGGTCGACGGGACCCGGCTGACCGTCGCGATCGTGCACGGCACCTGGCACCCGGTGATTGCGGACGGGCTGCTGGAGGGTGCCAGGCGCGTGCTCCAGGCGGCGGGCGCGACCGTGGTCGAGTACCCGGTGCCCGGCAGCTTCGAGCTGCCGGTCGTCGTGAAGGCGGCGCTGGAGGCGGGTGCCGACGCGGCGGTCGCGCTCGGGGTGATCATCCGCGGCGGCACCCCGCACTTCGACTTCGTGGCGACCGCGACGACCGACGGCCTGACCCGTGTCGCGCTCGACACCGGCAAGCCGGTCGGCTTCGGCGTGCTCACCCTCGACGACGAGCAGCAGGGCATCGACCGCGCGGGCCTCGCGGGCTCGAAGGAGGACAAGGGAGCGGAGGCGGCGAGCGCGGCGCTGCAGACCGCGCTGACGCTCCGGGAGATCCGCGCGGTCTGACGCAGCAGGACGGCACACGGAACCGCCCTGCGCCGCATCCGCCGCGCGTCGCTCGACGTGCTCCGCGCCGACCGCATCGGTCGCCCGATCGGCGAGCGGATCAGAGCGGGACCGTGAGCTGCTCCTGCAGGTGCTGCCGGACGACCTCCGTCATCGGCGTCGCGCCGCCGTCGAGCAGCCACTGCAGCTGGAGGCCGTCCATCACCGCGATCAGCTTCCGCGCCGCGATGGTCGGTTCGACCCCGTCGCGCAGGGCACCCTGAGCCCGCGCCTGCTCGTAGGCGTCCGTCATTGCGGCGAGGGTGGACCGGTAGCGCCGGACGAAGTAGTCGTGCGCGGGATGGTCGGCGACCGTCGCCTCCGCGGAGAGCACGGCGTAGAGGTCGACGATGCCGCGCCGCGACTCGTTGTGCGCCGCGAGGGCGACGACGCGGCGGAGCTGGTCGACGCCGCGGACGGCCGGCGGGAAGAACCGCTCGACGTCCTGCTCGTCGCGGTGCTCGAGCACGGCGGTGAGCAGCGCCTGCTTGGTCGGGAAATGGTGCAGCAGGCCGGAGTGGGAGATCCCGCAGCGGGCGGCGATCTCGCGGAGGGAGGTGCCCCGGTAGCCGCCCTCGCCGAACAGCGCCGTCGCGCGGTCGATGATCTCGACCCGTTTGGCCCGGCCCTTGGCGTACCCGCGCTCCTCCGCGACCGTCATGACCCGGCCTCGACCGACGCCCACCACATTCCCATCTTGAAAACCTACCGCTTGGTTGGTTTTGACGTAGGATCTTCTGGTCTCCGGCTGAGCGTGGCCGGATCCGAGGACAGAGGAGTCCAGATGGCCGTGACCGAACCCACCGGCACGATGTCCGGTGCAGCACCCGGAACGACAGCACGGTTCACCGCCGGCAACGGCGTGGTCGTCGCGTACGTGCTCGCCTACTTCGCGATGTACGTCGCTCTGCTCACGCCGGTGATCTCCACCCTTGCCGTGAAGATCAGCACCGTCTCGCCGGCGGCGTCGCGCACGACGGACCTCAGCATCGTGGCCGGCTTCGGCGCGTTCGCCGCATTCGTCGCGAACCCGATCGCCGGAGCGCTCTCGGACCGCACCACCAGCCGGCTCGGGATGCGCCGACCGTGGCTGATCGTCGGCGCCATCGGCGGCACGATCGGACTCGGCATCATCGCGGCGTCGACGACGATCTGGATGGTCGCCGTGGGCTGGGCGATCGCGCAGGCCTCGTTCAACGGCGCACAGGCAGCGCTGCAAGCGCTGCTCCCCGATCAGGTCGAAGAGGCGCGTCGCGCGAAGGTGTCCGGCTGGCTCGGCACCGCCCAGAACGTCGCGCCGCTCGTCGGCATCGCGCTCGCCGCCTGGTTCGCGGCTGCCGGCTTCGCGCCGGCGTGGATGATCGTGATCCCGGCCGCGATCGGGCTCGTCGGCCTGCTCGCGCTGGTCGCGATCCTGAAGGACCGCCGCCTGTCGAAGGCCGAGCGCACGCCGTTCGCGCTCGGCGGCTTCGTCAAGGGCTTCTGGGTGAGCCCGAGGCGACACCCGGACTTCGCCTGGGCGTTCGCCGGACGGTTCCTCATGTTCTTCGGCTTCGCCACCTACAACGGGTACCAGGTGTTCTTCCTGCTCAGCCGGTTCGGGTTCGACACCCCGACGGCGCTGTCCTGGCAGCTGCGGCTCTCGATCGCGCAGACCGTCGCCCTGATCGCCGCGGCGGCGATCGGCGGCTGGCTCTCCGATCGCACCGGCCGCCGGAAGGCCTTCGTCATCGCCGCGACGGTGCTGGCCGGCCTCGGCCTCGTCGTCTTCGCGGTGGCGCAGGACCCGAACGTCCTGTTCCTCGCCTCGATCCTGTTCGGTGCAGGGCTCGGCGCCTACCTCGCCGTCGACCTCGCGCTCGTGACCGACGTGCTGCCGAACCGGGAGACGGAGGCGGCGAAGAACCTCGGCGTCTTCAACATCGCGAACGCGCTGCCGCAGTCGCTCGCCCCCGCGCTCGCCCCGCTGATCCTCGGGATCGGTTCGGCGGACACCAGCAACTACACGGTCCTGTTCGGCGTCGCCGCAGTCGTCGTGCTGCTCGGCGCGACGAGCACGATGTTCATCAAGGGAGCGCGCTGAGGCGCGGCAGATCCGGGACCGCCATGACCACCACATCGCCGGTCGTCGGCCGCGCCCGCCTGACCGCACCCGACGGCACCCAGTTCCGCGACCTCGACCACGACGGCGTGATGGCGCCGTACGAGGATCCGCGGGCGACGCCGGAGGAGCGGGCGGACGACCTCCTCCCCCGGCTCACCGTCGAGGAGAAGGCCGGCCTGCTCTTCCAGGACATGCTGGCCGTCGGCGATGCGGCTGCGCTCGACGACGCCGGGCCCTATGGCGTCGCACCGGCGCACCTCGCGAGCCGGCTGCTGATCAACCACTTCAACGTGCACGACATGCCGGCCCCCGCGGCGGCTGCCCGCTGGCAGAACGCCATGCAGGACCTCGCGGCGGCGACGCCGCACGGCATCCCCGTCACGTTCTCCTCCGATCCCCGACACGCGGTCGCGCCCGCCGAGTCGACCGAGAACGTCGGCGTCGCGCTCGCACCGGGGGCGATGTCGCAGTGGCCGGAGGCGCTCGGGCTGTCGGCGATCGGCGACCCCGACCTCGTCCGCCGCCAGGGGGACATCGTCCGGCGCGAGTACGCCGCGGTCGGCATCCGCGCGGCACTGCACCCGCAGGCCGATGTCGCGTCCGAGCCGCGCTGGGGCCGGCAGGCGCAGACATTCGGTCAGGACCCGGAGGCGGTCGCGCGGTACACGGTCGCCGCGATCGAGGGCCTGCGCGGCGACGGCGTCGGTCCGGGGGCGGTCGCCGCGACGGTGAAGCACTTCCCGGGCGGCGGCCCCCAGGCCGACGGCGAGGAGCCCCACTTCCCCTACGGCAGCGACCAGGTGTACCCGGGCGCGCGGTTCGAGCAGCATCTGCTGCCGTTCCGGGCGGCGATCGCGGCCGGGGTCGTCGCGATCATGCCCTCCTACGGCAAGCCGATCGGCCTCGTCGTCGACGGTGCGCCCGTGCCCGAGGTCGCGTTCGGCTTCAACCGGCCGATCATCACCGGCCTGCTGCGGCAGCGGCTCGGCTACGACGGCGTGGTGGTGACCGATTGGGGTCTGGTCAGCGACCTCCACGTGGGCGGCCTCGACCTGCCGGCCCGCGCGTGGGGGATGGAGGCCGCGAACCCCGAGGAGCGCATGCTCGCCGTCCTCGACGCCGGGTGCGACCAGTTCGGCGGCGAGCGGCTGCCCGGCATGCTCGTGGACCTCGTCCGGTCGGGACGGCTGTCCAAATCGCGGCTCGACGAGTCGGTCCGCCGCCTGCTGCTCGTGAAGTTCCGTCTGGGGCTGTTCGACGACCCGTACGTCGACGAGCAGCAGGCCGAGACGGTGCTGGGTGCACCCGAGTTCGTGGCCGCAGGACGACGCGCCCAGTCGGAGTCGGTCACCGTGCTCGCCGATCGCGGTCCCGTCCTGCCGCTTCGCCCGGGAACCCGGGTGCTGGCGATCGGCGCGAGCGCCGCCTCGGTCGCGGCGGCCGGCCTGATCGCGGTCACCGACGCCTCGGCGGCCGACGTCGCCCTGATCCGCCTCGCGGCACCGTTCGAGCCGAGGAACCGCTACTTCCTCGAGGCGATGTTCCATCAGGGCACGCTCGACTTCCCGGCGGCGACGATCGAGCGGGTCCGATCGATCGCGACGCAGCTCCCCGTCGTGCTGGCGATCACGCTCGACCGCCCCGCGATCCTCACCCCGCTCGAGCCGCTCGCCACCGCGCTGGTCGCGGAGTACGGCTGCTCCGACGCGGCGCTGCTCGACGCGCTGACCGGCGCGATCCCGCCCCGCGGACGGCTGCCGTTCGACCTGCCGCGCTCCTCCGCGGCGATCGCGGCGGCCCGCAGCGATGTCCCCGGCGATACCGCGGACCCCCTCCACCACGCCGGGGAGGCGCTGATCCCCCCGGTCTGATGCGACCGAGCGCGACCTGTCCGTCATTCCGTGACCATCGCTCCGCCGGTGCAGGCGGGGTCGTCACTCGGAGACGGGTTCCGGCTGCGCGCCCGCGTGCTCGACCGAGCGGGCCGCTGCCAGCGCCGCTGCGCGCATCGCGGGTTCGCGCGAGCCGCCGGCCGCCAGGGCCGCCGCGAGCGCGCCGCAGTAGGTGTCGCCCGCGCCCGTCGTGTCGATGACCGGGTCGGCATGCTCCGCCGGGACGGTGACGACGCCCCAGGAGGAGCCCCGGTCGCCGCGCGTGATCAGCAGCTCCCCCGGGTCGCCGCCCGCTGCGCGCAGCAGCTCGGCCTCGGTCTCGTTCGCGACCACCGGCGTCGCCAGCGCGAGCGCGTCGGCGGGCAGGGCCGCGTACGGCGCGATGTTCAGCACCACCCGAGCGCCCGCCTCCACCGCCCGTCGTGCGGCTGCGGCGACGACGTCGAGGCCGATCTCGAGCTGCAGCAGCAGCACGTCACCGGCGGCGATCCCTGCGAGCGCTGCCAGGTCCTGCCGGCCGACGGCGGCGTTCGCCCCGGGCGACACGATGATCGTGTTCTCGCCGTCGCCCGACACCGCGATGAACGCCCGACCGGTCGGCCCCGGAACCGTGCGGACGCCGGTCACGTCGACACCGAACGCGGCGAGCCGCGCCCGGTACGCCGTCCCCTCCGCGTCGTCGCCGACCACGCCGATCATCCGCACGTGCGCACCGGCGACCGCTGCCGCGACGGCCTGGTTCGCGCCCTTGCCGCCGAACGCGAGCGCCGGGTCTCCCCCGATCAGCGTCTCACCGGGCGACGGATGCCGCGGCACGCGCACCACCACGTCGACGTTCATCGAGCCGAGCACCCACACGTCCGCCACGGCTCCATCGTGGCAGGACGGCCCGCCGCGCCGGCGGCGAGGTGGCGCTCTCGGCCAGCCGCCGAGGATCGGCGACGGTCAGCGAACTGCCAGGTGCAGCCGCATCCGCGGCGGGGGTCGCGCCGGAAGTGGGAGGTGAAGGGCGCCCCCGACCCGTAGGTGGTGCCGGAACTGGAGACCTCCATGCGCACCACCTCACGGATCGGCATCGCCCTCGTCGGCGCCGCCGGACTCGCGTTCGCCGCCGCGGCCCCCGCGACCGCGGCCACCGCATCCCCCGCCCTGCTCTCCGTGCTGCATGCGGTACCGGACACGCCGGTCGACGTGTACGTGAACGGCGACCGCACCCTCGACGACTTCCAGCCGGGCGACCTCGCCGGACCGCTGGAGCTCCCCGCCGGCACCTACAGCGTCGCCATCACGGCGGCGGACGCGGCCGACGACTCCGCGCCGGTGATCGGCCCGATCGACCTCGAGCTCGCGGCGGGGGCCAACTACACCGCCGTCGCGCACCTCGAGTCGGGCGGCGACCCGACGGCCACGCTGTTCACCAACGACGTCTCGACGACCGCTGCCGGCGAAGGCCGCATCACCGTCCGGCACACGGCCGCGGCGCCCGCGGTCGACGTGCTCGCGGGTGGCACCGCGGTCGTCGAGGGCCTCGAGAACCCGAACGAGCAGGTGCTCGACCTCGCGGCCGGCACCGTCTCCGCCTCGGTCGCCGCCGCAGGGACCACCGACCCGCTGATCGGGCCGGCGGACGTGCAGGTCGAGGAGGGCGTGAACACGATCCTCTACGCCTGGGGCAGCCTGGACGACGACACCCTGCAGCTCGCCACCCAGACGATCGACGGCCTGCACGGCTCGCCGAGCGGCGTGAACTCCGGCTCCGCCGGCCTCGCCGCCGAGCCGGGTCCGTTCGCGGCGATCTGGACCGCGATCGGCGCGCTGTTCGTCGCCGCAGCCGCATCGGCCGCCGTCGTGGTGCGTGCCCGCCGGCACTGAGCACGTGCGCTCCGGGGGCCGGCTTCCCGTGCCGACCCCCGGAGTCGTGCGCCGCCGATCCGGAGGCGCGCTCGTGCTCGCACTCCTCATGGTGGTCGCGCTCGCCGGCTGCGGCACGACCGCCGCACCGGCGCGGGTCCAGGCGACCCCGACCGCCACCGCATCCGGCACGCCGGCGGCCGTGCCGAACATCCCCGTGGTGGCCGCGACGGCACCGCCCGTCCGCACGCCGGTGGCGCTGACGCGCCTCCGGATCGCCTCCCGCGACATCGACGTGCCGGTCGACCCGGTCGGCGTGCAGGCCGACGGGCAGATGGCGCTGCCCGAGAACCCGGCGAGGGCCGGCTGGTACCGCTTCGGGCCGGACCTCCGCTCGGAGCAGGGCTCCGTGGTCATCGCGGCGCACGTCGACTCCCTCCGGTACGGGCTCGGACCGTTCGTCCGCCTCCGGGATCTGCGGCGCGGCGCCGAGATCCGGGTGACCGACGACCAGCGCCGCACGGTCGTCTACCGGGTGGACGAGGTGCGCCACGTGAAGAAGGCGGCGCTGCCCGCCGACGGCCTGTTCGACCGGAGCGGGTCGCCGCGCCTGGTCCTGATCACCTGCGGCGGCACCTTCGACCGCGTCACCCGGACCTACAGTGACAACATCATCGTCACGGCGAAGGCGAGCGACGGATGAGCGCGGATGCGTGAGCGCGGCCTCCGGCCGGAGGCGGGCGACGACGACGCGCTCGCGCTCGAACGCCGGTTCCACGACGGTGACGAGCAGGCGCTCGCGGCCGTCTACGCCCGGTGGTCCCCCCTCGTCTACAGCCTCGCCCTCCGGTCCCTCGGCGACGTCCGCGATGCGGAGGACGTGACGCAGCGCACGTTCGTGTCCGCGTGGCAGGGCCGGGCCGGGTTCGCCCCCGACCAGGGCAGCCTGTCGGCGTGGCTGGTCGGCATCACGCGGCATCGCATCGCAGATGCGCACGAGGCGAGGGCGAAGGCACGGGAGCTGCAGGCGCGCCTCGCGGCGGAGGCGGACCGCGGGGACGTGGAGGAGATCGATCTCGCCGACCGCCTGCTCGTCGCCGACGAGATCAGCCGGCTCGAGCCCATCGCCCAGCAGGTGGTGCGCCTCGCGTTCTACGACGACCTGACACACGTCCAGATCTCGGAGCGGCTCGGGCTGCCCCTCGGCACCGTGAAGAGCCACCTGCGTCGGAGCCTGTACCGGATGAAATCGCGGCTGGAGGTGGTGCACGGTGTCACACATCGATCCTGAGGACCTCGGCCTGCTCGCGCTCGGCGAGACCGCGGGGCCGGATCAGGAGGCGCACCTGCGGGACTGCCCGGCCTGCGTGGCCGAGCTCGAGCAGCTGCGCGCCGCCGTCCGGATCGGCCGGGAGACGGTCGATGTCGCCCGGCTCGCGCGTCCCGGCGCGCGGGTGTGGGGCGCCGTCCACGACGAGCTCGGCCTGACTGCGGCACCGCGGGAGCTCCCCTCCGGCTTCGGCACCGGACGGGCCGCACCGACCCGGCGCCGCGTCCGGCGCAGTACCGCGATCATCGGCGGAGCGGCCGCGGGCCTCGCCGCCGTCGGTGTCCTCGTCGCGGTGCTGGTCGGCGTGACGCGGCCGGTGGTGCTCGAGCGGGCTCGGCTCTCCGCGCTGCCCGGCTGGAGCGGGGCGCAGGGCACCGCGACGATCGAGCGCGAGTCGGACGGCACGCAGGTGCTGCACCTCGTGCTGACCACGCCGCCGACCGGGCGCGACTACCGCGAGCTGTGGCTGCTCGATCCCGACGACTCCGCGCTGGTCAGCCTCGGGGTGGTCGATGAGGAGGACGCCAGCTATCCGCTGCCCGCCGACGTCGACCTGCAGCAGTACCGCGTGATCGACGTCAGCCGGGAGCCGACGGACGGCGACCCCGCCCACTCGACCGATTCGATCGTCCGCGGCGAGCTGCAGGGGGCGACGGGGGCGTAGGCCGGCCCGATCCTCCGTTTTGTAGGCAGGACCTTCCTACAAAACGGAGGTCCGCATGGCCCAGGATGGGCGGATGGCCGACTTCCTGGTGGGCGGGTACACGCGACCCGGTGAGCACGGCGGTGTCCGGCGGATCCGGCCGGGCACGATCGGGACCGAGGTGGCCGCGGAGACGCCCGACCCCTCCTTCCTCCTCGCCTCCCCCGATCACGCGGACCTGCTGTACGCCGTGGACGAGGGCGGTGACGCCGTCGTCGCCCTGCGCTCGTCAGCGGAGGGGGACGGAGTCGTCGTCGCGCGGGTGGCCGCGGCGGGCTCGGCGCCCTGCCACCTGGCGCTCGTGCAGGCCGGGCGCCTCCTGCTCGCCGCCTGCTACGTCGACGGCGTCGTGAGCGCCCATCCGGTCGACGGGGACGGGATTCCGGGTGCCGGGACCGCACTGCCGGCCCCGACACCCGCGCCGAACGGCCCGCATCCCGCACAGGACGGCCCGCACGCGCACAGCAGCCTGGAAGTCGGCGGCCTGCTGCTCGTCGCGGACCTCGGCACCGATCGGGTGCTGGTCTACCGGCCGACGGAGGTCGGGTTCGCGTTCGACGGCGCGATCCCCGCGCCGCCCGGGTCCGGCCCCCGCGACCTGCTCGCGACCCCCTCCGGCGACGTGCTGCTGCTCGGCGAGCACGACAGCCGCATCCACGTGATCGACGTCGCCGCGCGGCGGATCCGGGCGTCGGTGTCGACGACGATCGATCCGACGCCGGGGGATCAGGCGTCGGGGATGACGCTCGTCGGATCCCGCCTGACCGTCGGCCTGCGCGGCAGCGACCGGATCGCCCTCCTCCGGCTCGGCGATGACGGCGTGCCCGTGCCCGTCGACTCGGCGGCGACAGGAGGGACCTGGCCGCGGCACCACGCGATCGACGGCGACCGGCTGCTGATCGCGAACGAGCGGTCGGGCACGGTCACCGAGCTGCCCTTCCGCTCCGACGTGTCCCTCGGGACGCCGGGACCGGTCGCCCGTACGCCGTCGCCCACGTTCCTGCTGGAGGCATCCCCGTGGTCGCCGACGCGGGCGGCCAGCCGCTGATCCCGGGGCCGGACCGATCGCATCCGATACGGTCTCCACGGCCGCGACATGGCCGCCGGAGGAACGGAGCAGCGCGTGAGCACGACCGGAACGGGGCGTCAGCGCCGCATCGTCGAGCCTGAGATCGCCCGCTCCTGGCTGCTGGTCAACGGCAGCCGCCCCGAGTCGTTCGACACCGCGCGCGCCTCCAGAGCGGATCAGATCATCCTCGACGTCGAGGACGCGGTCGATCCGGCGAACAAGGACGCCGCCCGCGCGGCGGTGGTCGACTGGCTGGGTTCCGGCAACCGCGCCTGGGTGCGCATCAACGACCGCTCGACGCCCTTCTGGGCCGACGACATGGCCCTGCTGGCCGGCGTCGACGGACTCGACGGCGTGCTGCTCGCGAAGACGGAAGCGGCCGAGCACGTCACCGAGACCTTCGACCGGCTCGGCGGCGCCGTACCCGTGCTGCCGCTGATCGAGTCCGCGGTGGGCATCGAGGCCGCCGTGTCGATCGCCGGCGCACGAGGCGCGTTCCGCCTCGCGTTCGGCAGCGGCGACTACCGCCGGGACACCGGTACCAGCGCCGACGACCTGGCCATGGCGTACCCGCGCTCCCGCCTCGTCGTCGCCAGCCGCGTCGGCAACCTGCCGGGCCCCATCGACGGCCCCACCGTGGGATCGAGCCACCCGGTGCTGCGCGAGCAGTCGCAGACCACCGTCGCGCTCGGCATGACCGGCAAGCTCTGCCTCGACATCGGGCAGCTGCCCGTGATCAACGAGGTCATCAGCCCGACCCCCTCCGACGTCGCGTGGGCGCGCGACTTCCTCGCCGATTTCGAGGCCCGCGGCCGCGTCATCAACGACGGCAGCGACCTCCCGCGGCTCGGCCGGGCGCAGAAGATCGAGAAGCTCGCGACGGCCTTCGGAGTGAACCCGCTCTGAGCGCGCGGAGCACGGTGGCCCCCGCATGGGGGTCGCCGGTGTGTAACATCGCGGTAACGCACCGCCGGAAACCCTGCCGGTGTGCCTCCCACGGCGAGTTGTCCTCCGATGGGGATGTCTGCCTAGACTCCCCCAAGCAGCGGAGATCGGAGCAGGCACTGGACCCCCAGACGGATGAGCGCGACCGCTCGGTACTCGGCCGCGCCGTCGGTGTGCTCGACGCGTTCGCCGGTGCCGACGGCCCTGAGCTCTCCCTGACGGAACTCGCGGATCGCGCCGAGCTGCCGCTGACGACCACCCATCGCCTCGCGGGCCAGCTGGTCAACGAGCGCCTCCTCGAGCGCCTGCCCTCCGGCCGGTTCCGCATCGGCCCGCACGTGCAGGAGCTCCTGTCGCTGGCCCCGCGGGACGTCTCGCCGGAGGACGTCTCGCATCCGTACTTGCAGGACCTCTCCGATGTGACGGGCCAGCCGGTCCAGCTCGTGGTGCTGGAGGGCACGGACACGGTGATCGTGGACCGCACGGGCGGCAGCCCGGCCGGCCGCG
>NZ_CAXTHO010000105.1:0-10874 GCF_964244015.1 uncultured Amnibacterium sp.
CCCCGGCGTCGACGTCGCGCACCTGGACGAGGCGACGAAGACGCGTCTGCTCGCCGACATCGACGCCGATCTCGACGCCGCTGCCGCCTCGCTGCCGCTGCTCGAGCGCGGACCCCGGCGAGCGGTCGCACTGGCCCACGGCCTGTTCGCCGAGCTCGCCGACCGCATCAGAACCACCCCCGCCGACACCCTGAGGACGACGCGCATCCGAGTACCCGACCCCACCAAAGCCCGCCTCGCCGCGCTCGCCGTCGCCGGCCGCCTCCCGAGGCGACGATGAGCCCGTCAGGAGCATCAGGAGCGTTAGGAGCGGGCCGCGCGGTCGTCATCGGCGGCGGCATCTCCGGCCTCGCCACGGCGGCGCTGCTCGCGGAGGAGGGCTACGAGGTCGTGGTCCTCGAGGCGCGGGACGCCGTCGGCGGTCGCGCCGGGGAGTGGCGGAGCGGGGGGTACCGGTTCGAGACCGGACCCTCGTGGTACCTGATGCCGGAGGTGTTCGACCACTTCTTCCGGCTGCTCGGCACGACCGCGGACGCCGAGCTGCAGCTGCGGCAGCTCGACCCGGGGTACAGGGTCGTGTTCGAGCCGGAGGGGGACCGGCCCGCCGAGTCCGTCGACATCGCGGCGGACCGCGAGCGGAACCTGGCGCTCGCCGAGCGGCTCGAGACCGGCGCCGGTGCGAAGCTCGATCGCTACCTCGACTCGTCGAAGTGGGTGTACGAGACCGCGAAGCGGTACTTCCTGTACACGACCTTCCAGGACCTCAGGCCGCTGCTCGTCCGCGACGTCGTGAGGGGCCTCCCTCGGCTCGTCCCGATGCTCGCCGAGTCCCTGCACCGCTATGTCACACGGCGGTTCACGGACCACCGGCTGGCGCAGATCCTGCAGTACCCCGCCGTGTTCCTCGGCAGCTCGCCGTATTCCACGCCTGGCATGTACCACCTGATGAGCACGCTCGACCTCGAGGGCGGTGTGCTGTACCCGCGCGGCGGGATCACCGCGGTGATCGACGCGGTCCGGCGGCAGGCGGAGGTACGCGGCGTCGAGGTCCGCACGGGGACCCCGGCGGCGCGCATCCTGACGGAGGGCACGGCCGGCGGTCGGCCTCGGGTCACCGGTGTGCGGACCGAATCGGGGGAGGTGCTGCCGGCCGACCTCGTCGTGAGCACGATGGACCTGGAGGCCGCCGAGCGGCGGCTGCTGCCGCCGGCGCTGCGCACCCACGACGCCGGCTGGTGGGCCAAACGCACCCCGGGCCCCTCCGCCGTGCTGGTGCTGCTCGGCGTCCGCGGCGAGTTGCCCGAGCTGCTGCATCACACCCTGCTGTTCACCGCGGACTGGCACGAGAACTTCGACGCGGTGATGCCGAAGCACCTGCCCGGCCCGCCGCTGCCCGACGAGCTGTCGCTCTACGTCTGCCGCCCGAGCGCGACCGACGACGTCGCGCCCGAGGGCCACGAGAACCTCTTCGTGCTGGTGCCGGTCACCGCCGACCCCGGCATCGGGCACGGCGGCATCGACGGCGCCGGGTCGACGCAGGTGGAGGCGATCGCCGACCGCGCGATCGATCAGATCGCCGGCTGGCTCGGAGTGCCCGACCTGCGGGATCGCATCGAGGTCCGCCGCACGATCGGCCCCGCCGACTTCGCCGACGACCTCGCAGCGTGGCAGGGGACCGCGCTCGGCCCGGCGCACACGCTCACGCAGTCGGCGCTGTTCCGAGCGGGGAACGTCAGCACGAAGGTCGACGGGCTGCTGTTCGCGGGCGGCTCGACGATTCCGGGCATCGGTCTGCCGATGTGCCTGATCAGTGCGGAGCTCGTCGTCAAGCGGCTGCACGGCGACACCACGCCCGGGCCGCTGCCGGAGCCGCTGGTCCGTTCGTGACCGGTCTGTACCTCGTCGCACTGCTCGTGTGCATCGCGGGACTCGTGACCCTCGATCTCAGGCTGAAGCTGTTCCTCGGAGCGGCCCCGGCACGCGCGGCGGTCGTGCTGGCGGTCGGCGTCGCCGGCTTCCTCCTCTGGGACGCCGCGGGCGTCGGCCTCGGGATCTTCTTCGAGGGCAGCTCCCGGCTGCTGATCGGCATCGATCTCGCGCCGCAGATACCCCTCGAAGAGCTGTTCTTCCTCATCCTGCTCTGCCTTTCCGCGATGGAGGCGTTCACCGCCCTCGAGCGGCGGCTGGCGCGGCGGGCGGAGTGACCACCTACCTCCTGCTCGCCGCCGGTGTCGCGGTGCCGGTGTCGATCGCGGCGCTCGTGGTCCTCGCCCGGGCGGGGCGCCGTGCGCTGGTGCCCGCGCTCATCGGCCTCGTGGTGCTGGTCGCGCTCACCGCGGTCTTCGACCCCGTGATCGTCGGCACCGGGATCGTCGCGTACGACGAGACCCGCATCCTCGGCGTCCGGTGGGGGGTCGCCCCGATCGAGGACTTCTCGTACTGCGTCGTCGCCGCCCTCGCGCTGCCGGCGCTCTGGCTGCTGCTCGGCGGGCGGCGGGCCCGATGATCCGGCAGCTGCTCGTCTCCTCCAGACCGCTGTCCTGGATCAATACGGCGTACCCCTTCGCGCTCGCCTTCCTCCTGCTCTCCCGGCCCGTCGACCCGCTCGTGCTCGTGATCGGCACGGCCTACTTCCTCGTCCCCTACAACCTGGCGATGTACGGGATCAACGACGTCTTCGACTACGAGTCCGACCTGCGGAACCCGCGGAAGGGCGGCGTGGAGGGGGCGGTGCTGGCGCCCGCGTTCCACCGGCCGACGCTGATCGCCGCGGCCGTCACGAACGTCCCGTTCCTCGTCGTGCTCGTGCTGCTCGGCGACCCCCTGTCCTGGCTCGTGCTCGCCATCAGCGTGTTCGCGGTCATCGCGTACAGCGCCCCGGTCCTCCGCTTCAAGGAGCGGCCGGTGCTGGACTCGGTCACCTCCGCCGCCCACTTCGTCAGCCCCGCCGTGTACGCGGTCGCGCTTGCCGGTGTGGCGCCGAACGCGCCCGTGGTGCTGCTGCTGCTCGCGTTCTTCTGCTGGGGGATGGCGAGCCACGCGTTCGGGGCCGTGCAGGACATCCCCGCGGATCGGGAGGCGGGGATCGCGTCGGTCGCGACGGTGCTCGGGGCGCGCCCGACCGTGGCGGGGGCTGCGGCGCTCTACCTCCTCGCTGGTGTGCTGGCGGCGCTGTCGGGCTGGCCGACGGCGCTCGCCGGCCTGCTGGCTGTCCCGTACCTGGCGATGGTCCTGCCGTTCGTCGCGATCACCGACGAGACCGCGGAGCGCGCGAACCGGGGGTGGCGGCGGTTCCTCGCGATCAACTTCGGCGCCGGGTTCGGCGTCACCCTGCTCGCCATCGTCGCGTCCGCGTCCGCCTCCGCGTCCTGACCCTCCGTTTTGTAGGAACAGCAGTCCTACAAAACGGCGAGTCAGACCGCAGACTGGTTGCGTGCGATCGAAGCGGTTGAATCGGGTCGAACCCGGCCCCGGGCAGGAGTCGGTCTGGGACTATCCCAGGCCGCCCGCGGTGGAGGAGTCGAGCGAGCGCGTCCGCATCGAGCTGGGCGGGACCCTGGTCGTGGACACCGTCGACGCCCTCCGCGTGCTGGAGACCAGCCACCCGCCGGTGTACTACCTGCCGGTCGAGGCGTTCCTGGTGCCGATGCACGAGGCCGGCGGGCTGAGCATGTGCGAGTTCAAGGGCATGGCGCACTACCTGACCATCGCGGCGGGGGACCGGATCGCGGTGCGGTCCGCCTGGACCTACCCGGATCCGTGGCCGGGCTACGAGTCGTTGGCCGGCCGCGTCGCCGTGTACCCGTCGAAGATGGACCGCTGCCTGATCGGCTACGAGGTCGTCGTGCCCCAGGAGGGGGACTTCTACGGCGGGTGGGTCACCTCACGGGTGGTCGGCCCCTTCAAGGGCGCTCCCGGCACCCTCGGCTGGTGAGGTCGCGCCTCGGATCGGGAGGATCAGCACGAGGCCGATCGCCAGCACCAACACGATGCCGAGGATGCCGAACCCCTGATCGTGCGTGACGGTGGTGAAGATCGCGAAGGCTGCGGGGGCGATGAAGCTCGCGGCGCGGCCGGTGGTCGCGTAGAGGCCGAACAGCTCGCCCGCGCGCTCCGGCGGTGACAGGCGGCCGAGCAGCGACCGGCTCGACGTCTGGGCCGGCCCGACGAACAGGCACAGCAGCAGGCCGCCGACCCAGAACGCCGCGGTGCCGCCGTCCCTGAACAGGAAGACGCCCGTGCCGGTGATGACCAACCCGATCAGCGAGGTGAGGATGACCGGCTTCGGTCCAAACCGGTCGTCGAAGCGGCCGGAGATCAGCGTGCTGACGCCGGCGACGAGGTTCGCCGCAACCGCGAAGATCAGCACCTCGCCGAAGGTGAACCCGAACACGGTCGACGCGATCACGGCGCCGAACGTGAACACCCCCGTCAGCCCGTCGCGGAAGACGGCGCTCGCGAGCAGGAACCTCAGCAGGTTGCCGTCCTGCCGGCCGAGCTCGGCGATGTCGTGGAAGAGCTGGCGGTAGGTCGCGAGGATCCCCGCCGCGGCCCCGCCCCTGCCCGGATCGTCCGGGATCGCCAGGATCACGGGCAGCCCGAAGACGAGGAACCAGACGGCGCACACGAGCGCGCAGATCCGGATCCCGAGCCCATCGGCGGTGAGATCGCCGAGCAGCTCGGGGCCTTTCGGGATCAGCGTCGCGTAGAGCACGATCAGCAGCACGATGCCGCCGACGTACCCGGAGGCCCAGCCGAACGCGCTGACCCGCCCGATCGACCGCGGCGTCGAGATCGACAGCAGCATGGAGTTGTAGTTGACGGCGCCGATCTCGTAGGCGATCGTGCCGAGGCCGACGAGGGCCACGCCGAACCAGAACGCGGACGGCACGGGCGTGACGGCGAACATCGCGAACATCGCGGCGACCACCACCGCGGTCGCGATCGCCATGGGCACCCGTCGGTGCCCGGTCGCGTCCGCCCGCTTGCCGAGCACGGGGGCGAGCAGGGCGACGAGCACACCGGCGACGGCGATGCCCCACCCGAGCCCGCTCGACAGGGCGGCCTTCGCGGCCTGGAAGCCCGGCTCCCCCTCCGTCAGTCCCGTGAACGCGTCGCTCGTCAAGTAGACGGTGAACACGAACGTGGTGATGACGGCGTTGAAGGAGGCGCTGCCCCAGTCCCACGCCGTCCAGGCGAGCACCCGGCGCGTGAGCAGCCGGGCCGGAGGGGGCGCAGCCACCGCGGTCATGGGCCGAATCGTAGGACCGCGGGGTGTCCGGCAGGATCCCCCGTTCGTCCGCGTGTGTGCCGTTCGGACGAGTGAGCGGGCGACAGTGCCCGCACTCGTCCAAGGCACGCAACCGACTCGTGCCGATGGCACCGAAGCGCATGATGCGCTCCCGCCCAAGTTCGGATCGGGCGGGAATGCCGGGGGGTGAATCTCAGAGTGGTCGCGTCGATCCCCGCGAGGAGGCGCGAACGGAGGTAAATGACGCATGACGGCTCCTCGTCATGGCCGACCGATCGATGCGCACGAGATCGAACCGCGCGTGTCCCCGCCGCTCGCCGGTTGGCTCAGCACCTCGCGACCCCCTCACCTATGAGAAGCCTTCGAGGTGTGCCAGACGCTTCCAAGACTACCTAGCACCCCAAGTGACTCTCAAAGCCGAGAGTCACTCAATTGAATCAACGGAGATGTCAATGAGAATTTCAACCTCCACGTCAGCGAAAAGGGCAACATCATCGAGCAGGGCAGGAGCGGTGCTGTTCGTCTTGGTAGGGCTGGTCGGCTCTGTCCTCGTAGGACCAGCCGCGTTCGCGACAATCGATGAGTGCGCCGTCGGTCGCACCTGCCTCTGGGATAACGCCGGCTACGACAGCTACATCGGTTCGAGGCCGCCCGGCGGCGGCATCAGCAACGTCTCGGCTACGGCGGCGGACCGAACGTCGTCATGGGCGAATCGGTCAGACACGGACGCGGCTTGGTACCCCGACGTCAACGGCGGTGGGACCTGCCGCAACATGCCGTCGCACACTCGCGATCCGGAGTTGACGCTCTTCGTGCGCGACACGCTGTCCTCCTGGAAGACGAACGGCTCCTGCTGACGTAACGTCCGCGCACAATGATCTCGCTCTGCGATGTGAGTCTCGCGTATTCCTCGGAGGCCGAAACCGTCCATGCCTTGGCCGGCGTGACGTTCGATATCGAGGCTGGCCAGCTTCTAACGTTGCTGGGAACCAGCGGGTCAGGGAAGACGACCTTGCTCAATGTTATTTCAGGTCTGTCGGTTCCGGACTCCGGCGATGTCATCGTGAACGATCGCGAAATCAGTCGGCTCGATGAGTCGGCGCGGGCGCACGTGCGGTTGACGGAAGTGGGCCTGGTGTTCCAGGACCACAACCTGATCCCCGAGTTCTCTGCAATGGAGAACGTGATGCTGCCGTTGCGGGGCAGGGGGATCGCAGACCGGGAAGCATCGACCGAGGCAGAAGCGATGCTTGCGGCAGTGGGTCTCGGAGGGTTGGGTCGGCGCATGCCGACCCAACTCTCTGGCGGTCAGAAGCAGCGCGTCGGTATCGCTCGGGCGCTCGTGGGAGGTCGCGGCACGCTCCTCGCGGATGAGCCGACCGGCGCGCTCGACAGTGAGAACTCGAGAACCGTCTTCTCCCTCTTGCGGTCTCTCGCTTCTCAGGGAGTGACCGTGGTAGTTGCCACCCACGACCCGCTCGCTCGGGAAATCGCCGATCGAGTCGTCCTGATGCGTGATGGACGCGTGGTTGCGGATGATCTTCTTCAGGCCGCCGTCGTTGCGACGGCGCATCCGGCATGACCGCCAGCCTGCTGAGATTCTTCCTTCGGGCGAAACCGGTTCGGACCGGCGGCATAATCCTCAGCGCGGCCGCTGTCGTCGTCATCCTGATCATCGGCATTCTGCAATCTCTTGCGCTCTCCGGCACTCAGCGGGCCGATGTCCTCACGGGGAGATTCGACAACGCTCTTGAGCAGGCGGGCACCATCCCGATCGGTTCCGACCCAACGAGGCAGGAAGCCGCCATCGTCGATGCTCTCTCCGGCAGTGGGTCGACGAACGCGACTGTCGGCTATTCGATGTACGGACTGAATCCCGACGCGTCTCCGGGACTCCAGGCGGGGGTGCAGGAGAACGACTGGGCGCGCACCCCCTTCCCGGTGGCATACGAGCTTGAACGTGGAGCCTGGCCCGCCGACGGTGAGTTCACCGTCTCGAAAGCTCTCGCCGAGGAGTATCCGCTCGGCTCCACGATCAGCTTCTTCGGCGGAGCGCTCCAGGGCCGTGTCATCGGGGTCATGGGGGACATCTATCACCGCAGTCGTTCCCTGGTCCTCGTTCCCCCGGGAAGTATCGCCGCACTTGCTTCGCTCAGTCAGAAGGAGGCGCAGCGATTCAGCACGGCCGTCAACGTCGACGTGTACTGGGACGGGCCCGCGAACGGAAAAATCAGGAAGGCGCTCGGGCAGGCGGTCGAGAACCCAACTCTGCCTGAAAACAACTTCGGCGTCGCGATCCAAAGTCGAGAACTGCTGGAGACTCGGCAACGCAACGAACTCATCGAGGTGCAACTCTCCGCCCTGTTGATCCCGCTGCTCGCCGGAGTGCTGTCGGCCCGCTTCGGCGCCCGTTTCGTCTCCCGGATCCGCTTGACCATGCACAAAATCGGTATCCCCGCATCCCGTACCGGTCGCGGAGGCCACGGCGCGGTGGTCGTCGCCACTGTGGTGGGAACTGTGATCGGCCTGTTTGTCGGCTACGTGCTGGTCTTCGCGATCCGCCCGATCCTTGACGTCGTCGCCAACTCGACGCTGGGGCCGCTCGTCGACGTTCCTGGAGTGGGCAGCCGAGCGATCCTGGCTGCCCTCGTCGGAAGTCTGGTCGGTCTCGCGGTGTTCGGGCGTGCTCCACGCACAGCGTCGCGGGTCGTGCGCGGCCGGCGGGGAGTGACATTGAGGCAGGTGGCACCGGCCATCGCGCTCGCGCTCGTCTTCGTCGGCGTTCGGTACGCGCAGGCGAAATCGTTCGACGACAGATTTCTCGCGTTGCTGGCGTTCGGCCTCGCTGTCATGGTGCTTGGTCCGTTCGTGCTCGACCTTCTGACACGGACCGAACCGACATCATTCTCAGGCCGACTGGGGATCCGTCGCCTCCGAGTCGACCGCCGCGCGTCCGGCTGGGTCGTCGTCGGGGTGGGAGTGCTGCTCGTGACCTCATTCGGGCTGTCCACCTACATAACATCATCTCTCTCCGCGGGCAATGCGTCCACTGAGTCACTTATCCCGCCACATCAGGTCGAGCTCGCGGTACCGTCTGACTCGCGCGCAGCGGAAAAGTCAGTCCGTGTGGAGTTTGAGGCATTCACCGGGGTGAGCGACCCCCTCTCGGTCCGGTCTGCAGGCGCGGAGACAGTCTTTGGGGACGGGGCTGTCCTTGTCCTGAGGTCGACGGCGGACGTCGAGCGCTATACAGCGGTCGCACTCACAACGCCGCAACAAGCAATGCTGGAAAACGGCGGTGTACTGCGCACGAAGACTCCCGATGTGGCTCAGCTCACGCTCGAGGTCTATCCTTCGACGGAAGGCGGGCCCACCAGGCAGGTGAAGCTGCCGGCAGAGTTGTTGACAGGGCTGGATCCGAGCTATCGGACGCGGTCTGCGCTGATGCTCGCGTCGACGGCAGAAGCGCTGGAAATCCCTGTGGGGAGCAGATCCCTCGTCTACACCGGCCTATCGGCGCCCCAGGTAGAGAAGGCGTTGGAAGCCCCAGGCGAGGTTGGCTTCGACGCGGGCTGGATCAATGCCTATAAGGCTCCCGACGTCTTCACGGAACCGTTGTCCGTCACTCTCGCCGCCGGTGGCCTCTCTCTCATCGGCGCCCTCCTGCTGGTGTACTACGCCGCCGCGTCCGCCAGTGCACTCCGTCCCAATCTCGCCGGACTCCGCGCACTCGGCATGCGACGGGGCTGGCTGATGAGCGCGCTCGGAGTGCAGCTCGGCGCCGTAGTCGGCACCGTGCTCCTCGTCGCGATGACCGCCGCCGTGGTGGGCGTCGCCATGATGCTTCAAGTCGCCGGCATCGACCTTGGCCTGACGCTGCCCTGGCGTGCGATCGGCGTCGAGGTGCTGGGAACGCTCGTCGGCTCCGCCATCGCCGTCGCGGTCGCTTCGCGTCGGTTGCGCCCGAGCGAACGCATGGAGTGATCCTCAATGTGGTCTAACCCCGGGTTGGGGAGGGGACGTACGCGGCGACGCGCCCGAGATCAGGGAGAATTCATCCTCGTGACCGACGGAACGCGTGCCCTCGAGACCGATCCGTCGGTGTGCTACCGGCATCCTGGCCGGCAGAGCTGGATCCTGTGCCAGCGGTGCGGCAGGACGGTCTGTCCCGAGTGCCAGATCCTCGCGCCCGTCGGCGTGCACTGCCCCGAGTGCGTCGCCGAGACCTCCGGAGGCGTGTCCTGGCGGTCCGCGAACACCGTCACCCCGCTCGCCAAGCCGAAGCGGCGCCGCAGCCGGCCCGCGGCGCAGCGCGTCCAGTCGCTGCTCGCGCCGCGCGGGGTGAGCCTCAGCGCGAGCTCCGTCATCCTCGGCTCCGCGATCGTGCTGTGGGTCGTCGGGTCGTTCTCGTCGGTGCCATTCCGGTGGCTCGCCGCCGTCTCGTCGCCGCTCGGCATCTCGCCCCTGCCGTTCCCGGAGCTGCAGGTCTGGCGGTACCTCACCGCGCCGCTCGTGTACTCCGCAGGCGGCTTCGACCTGCAGGGCGCCGTGTTCTTCGCGCTGTCCGCGGTGTTCTTCTGGTTCAGCGCACCCCAGCTCGAGCGGATGCTCGGCACCCGCACGTTCCTGCTCGTCGCGGGGAGCGCCTCCGTCGTCGGCAGCGCGGCCATGGTGCTCACGACCGGGTACAGCGCCGGGCTCACCTCGATCGTGTTCGGCTGCTTCGCCGCGCTGCTCGTGACCGTCTGGAGCGAGCCGCAGCTGCGCACGCAGATCCTGGTGATGATCGGCATCAACCTCCTGCTGAGCCTCGTGCTCGGCGGCAGCGGGCTGCCGGCGCTGATCGGCGGGATGCTCGGCGGCGGCGGCGCGCTGTGGCTGCTCCGCACCGGGCCGGACCGCGGGTGGAAGTCGCGGACGCCCCTGCTGATCGTCGGTGCGGTGTGCGTCGGCATGATCCTGATCGCGGCGTTCCGAGCGCTCGCATAGCGGAACCGTCCGGATCGGGAATCCACTCCGCGCTTCAGACTTGAGCATGAGCGACTCAATGTTCGTCCGACCGATTGGACACGGTCGCTCGGTGCTCCTAGAGTTGAGTCGTCACGACGCAAGTCGTGACCAGCAGACATCGACGCAAGGAGTAACCCCATGGCTCGTGCCGTTGGAATCGACCTCGGGACCACGAACTCCGTGGTCGCGGTACTCGAGGGCGGCGACCCCACGGTCATCGCCAACGCGGAAGGCTTCCGCACCACCCCCTCCGTCGTCGCGTTCGCGAAGGACGGTGACGTGCTGGTCGGTGAGACCGCCAAGCGTCAGGCCGTCACGAACGTCGACCGGACCATCTCGTCCGTCAAGCGCCACGTCGGCACGTCCTGGACCACCGAGATCGACGGCAAGAAGTACACGCCGCAGGAGATCTCGGCCCGCATCCTCGGCAAGCTGAAGCGCGACGCCGAGCAGTACCTCGGCGACACCGTCACGGACGCCGTCGTCACCGTCCCCGCGTACTTCAACGACGCCGAGCGACAGGCCACGAAGGACGCCGGCGAGATCGCCGGGCTCAACGTCCTGCGCATCATCAACGAGCCGACCGCCGCCGCGCTCGCCTACGGCCTCGACA
>NZ_CAXTHO010000106.1:0-10577 GCF_964244015.1 uncultured Amnibacterium sp.
GCGATCGCCTCGAGGTTCGCCTCCATGCGGTCGGCGATGCGGGTGAGCATCAGCGCGCGCTCGGCGGGGGAGGTGCGGGCCCAGGAGGGGAACGCCTTCCAGCCGGCCTCGACCGCGGCGTCGATGTCCTTCGCGGTACCGCGCGCGATCTCGGTGAACGGCCTGCCCGTCACCGGGGTGATGTCGTCGAAGTACTGCCCTTCGACCGGCGGCACGTACCGCCCGCCGATGAAGTGGTCGTACCGGGGCTTGTAGCTGACCACCGAACCCTGCGTGCCCGGGGCCGAATAGACCTGGGGAGCGGAGGTGGGAGCCTCGGTGGCCTTCTCGGCCGGGGCGTCCGCAGCAATCGTCATCGTCGGAACTCGTCCTTCCAGACTTCGTCGTCCGGGACGCGGCCTCCGCGCCCGGGCACGGTTCCCGTGCCGCTCCGGACGGTACGTCGCGGGAGGTTGCACCCGATTGCACTGCCCCGGCAGCGGGTCAGTGCAGCCCGTCCAGTCGGGCGACGATGCCGGCGCGCTTCGGGGAGCGGGCCGGCAGCAGCCGCAGTGCCGTGACGAGCGGCTCGCGGTCGGTGGGCGCGATGCGCTCGGCGTAGGCGAGCAGGAGGTCGGGCGACGCGCTCTCCAGCAGCGACTCGCGCAGCCGCCCCTCCACCTCCTGCCGGATCTCGTCGATCCCCGGTGCGACGGAGGCGGGCAGCACCGGCCCGGCGCAGGCGTCGAGCGCGGCGTGGTGCGCGCCGCGGTCGAGCAGTGCCAGCAGCTGCCGGGCGTCGAGGTCGAGCGGCACCGCCAGGCGGTACGGGCGCGCGAGGGGCACGAGCGTGGGCGCCACGGCCTGCAGCACGTGCCGGAGCCGCACCATCTCGGGTCGCACGGTCGTGACGGCGTCCGCCCGCCCGTGCACGAGCTCTGCGAGCCGTTCGGCCGACAGGCCGCCGCGGTGCCAGGCGAGCAGGGTGAGCAGCTCCGCGTGCCGGAGGGAGAGCGCGGCGCCCCTGCCGTCGACCGTGAGCGCGGCACTGTCCCGGCCGAGCACCGCGAGCTTCGGGGCGCGGGTCGGCCGTTCCGTGCCGCGGGTCCGGCGGCCGCGCTGCAGCCGCTGCAGCAGCAGCTCCCGCTCGACCGCGGCGGCCGTCGCCTGCAGCAGCGGCAGGGTGTGCGGCGCGACCACGTCGAGCCCGCCGGTGATGTCGATCACCCCGATCGTCTCGTGGGTCTCCAGGTCGTGCACGGGGACCGCGGTGCAGCTCCAGTCGCGCACCTGCAGCGCGAAGTGCTCCGGGCCGGCGATCTGCACCCCGGTGTCGAGCGCGAGCGCCGTGCCGGGGGCGGAGGTGCCGACCCTCGACTCCGACCAGTCCGCGCCCGCCATGAAGCGCATCGACTCCGCGCGGCGGATCAGATCGCGGTCGCCCTCGACCCACAGCAGCCGGCCGGCCGCGTCGCCGACCGCGACGACCACCCCGGACCCGTCGTCGGCGTCACGGGTGAGCAGCCCTCGGATGACGGGCATCGCGGCAGCGAGGGGGGAGGAGCGCCGCGCCTCCTCGAGACCGTCGTCGACCAGGCCGACCGGCGCGGTGGCACGGTCGGGCTCCAGCCGTCGCCGCCTGGCGCGCTCCCAGGACTCCACCACGAGCCGCCGGGCGGTGCCCGGCAGCCCGGCTCGCGTGTCCGTGCGCACCGTGCAGACCTCCGTCGTCGTCGACGTCCGGGGCTCACGGTAGCCCTCGGACCCCTCCGGCGGAACGGCCCACCGCGCCCTGGCCTCGTTACACGGCCGTAACGACGCCGGAACGCGGCGGATACCCGGCGCTGCTAGAACTCAGAGAGTAAATCCAGTTCACCCCCATGAAACAGGAAGATGAGATCCCATGGATCAGGGCAACACCGCGTTCGTGCTCCTGTGCTCCGCGCTCGTTCTACTGATGGCCCCCGGTCTCGCCTTCTTCTACGGCGGTCTCGTGCGGTCGAAGAGCGTGATCAGCATGATGATGATGACCTTCGGCACGACCGGCCTGATCGGGGTCCTCTGGGTCCTCTACGGCTACACGATCGCGTTCTCGGGCGCCGGCACACCCGGCTACGTCGGGATCGACGGGTTCCTCGGTCTCGACTGGGCCAACATCGGGCTCGGCGGCCTGCTCGAGACGCCGAAGGGCGCGGCATACCCGCCGATCGCCTTCGCCTGCTTCCAGGCCACGTTCGCCATCATCACCGTCGCCCTGGTGTCCGGCGCAATCGCGGACCGCGCGAAGTTCGGGTCCTGGATGCTCTTCGCCGGCCTGTGGGGCACGATCGTCTACTTCCCGGTCGCCGGCTGGGTCTTCAACTTCACGCTCGACGGGTCGGACATCGTCGACGGCGGATGGATCGCGTACGGCCTCGGCCAGGTGTTCGGGGTCAACACGATCGACTTCGCCGGCGGCACCGCCGTGCACATCAACTCCGGCGCGGCCGCGCTCGCGCTCGCCATCGTGCTCGGCCGGCGCGTCGGCTTCGCCAAGGGCGCCCACGAGCCGCACAACCCACCGTTCGTGCTGCTCGGCGCCGGCCTGCTGTGGTTCGGCTGGTTCGGCTTCAACCCGGGTTCCGAGCTCGCCGCGGACAACACCGCGTCGGTGGTCTTCCTCAACACGCTGGTGGCGCCCTGCGCAGGGCTGCTCTCGTGGATCGCCGTCGAGAAGATCCGGCACGGGAAGCCGACCTCCATCGGGGCCGCGTCCGGCGCGATCGCCGGGCTCGTCGCGATTACGCCCGCGTGCTCCGCCCTGCTGCCGACCTGGTCGATCGTGCTCGGCCTGCTGGTCGGCGCCGCGTGCGCGTTCGCGATCGACCTGAAGTACCGCTTCGGGTTCGACGACTCGCTCGACGTCGTGGGCATCCACCTCGTCGGCGGCATCATCGGGACGCTCTACCTCGGCTTCTTCGCGAACGGCACCGGCCTCTTCGTCGGCGGCGACGCCCGGCAGCTGCTCGTGCAGGCCATCGCCGCCGGTTCAGTGGGCGTCTACTCGTTCGGCGTCACCTGGGTGATCGGCACCGTCATCCAGAAGACGATCGGGTTCCGCGTGCGCAACGCGGACGAGCTCGCCGGCGTCGACCTCGCCCTGCACGGCGAGTCGGGCTACGCCTACCTCGACGAGCGCGCCCGCGCGTGACGCTGTCGCGGGAGCGCGGCGACCGGCTCGCCGCGCTCCCGCGTGCGACTCACCCGGATGAATCAGGTTTACCATCAGTGATCATGGAGGAGCCAGCATGAGTGCGGACGCCGCCCCGTCGCTCGCCGACCGGGTGGAGGCGGACGGTGTCCGGTTCATCCTCGCGACGTTCGTCGATCTGCACGGCAAGCCCTGCGCGAAGCTGGTGCCGGTGGAGGCGCTGGCCGAGCTGGAGGCGGGGGAGCTCGGCTTCGCCGGCTTCGCGGCCGGTGCGATCGGGCAGCGACCCTCCGATCCCGACCTCCTCGCCGTCCCCGATCCGGCCAGCTACGTCCCCCTCGGGTTCGTCCGGCCGGGCCTCGCGATGGTGCAGTGCGATCCGCACGTCGGCGCGGACCCGTGGCCGTACGCACCGCGCGTGCTCCTGAAACGCGTCCTCGACACCCTCGCGACCCGCGGCTACACGGCGATGGTCGGCGCGGAGGTCGAGTACTTCCTCGTCCGACGGGGCGCGGACGGCGCGCTGACGACCGCCGACGCGCTCGACACCGCGCTGCGGCCCTGCTACGACGCCCGCGGCGTGACGCGGATGTACGAGCACCTGTCGACCGTCTCGCGGGCGATGAACGACCTCGGCTGGGGCAACTACGCCAACGACCACGAGGACGGCGCGGGGCAGTTCGAGCAGAACTTCGCCTACGCCGACGCGCTGACGACCGCTGACCGCGTCGTCACGCTGCGGTACATCCTCGCGATGCTCGCCTCGGACGCGGGGATGACGGCGACGTTCATGCCGAAGCCGTTCACCGACCGCACCGGGACCGGCATGCACCTGCACCTCTCGCTGTGGGATGAGGCCGGGCCGGCGTTCCCGAGCGGCGACGACCCGCGCGGCCTCGGGCTGTCACCGGCCGCCTACTCGGTCATCGGCGGCATCCTCGAGCACGCGCCCGCGCTCTCCGCGTTCCTCGCGCCGACGGTGAACTCGTACAAGCGCCGGGGCGCCGCGACGACCGAGTCCGGGGCGACCTGGTCGCCGAAGACCGCCGGGTACGGCGGCAACGACCGCACCCACTACATCCGCGTGCCCGACGGCAACCGCATCGAGCTGCGCGGCGGCGACGGGTCCGCGAACCCCTACCTCGCCATCGCCGCGGCGGTCGCGGCGGGGATCGCCGGTCTCGACACCGGTGCCGACCCCGGCGAGCCGGGAGACGCGACCGAGCGGCTGCCGCTGCCCGTGACGCTGCTGCACGCCGTCGACGCGCTGCGGGCCGACGACACCCTGGCGTCGGCCCTCGGACCGGAGGTGTCGGCGTACTACGCCGGGGTCAAGGAGGACGAGTTCTTCCGCTGGCACAACACGGTGACCCCGTGGGAGGTCGACGCGTACCTCACCGCGATCTGACCGACACCACGACAGCACCACTCGAACGAAGGAGGATCGCATGTGCGGTATCGCCGCTCTGCAGATCATCGACCCGGCGCTCCGGCCGCAGCTCGGCGCCCTGATGCACGCCATGCTCTGCGAGATCGTGGACCGCGGCCCCGACTCGGCCGGCATCGCCGTCTACGACGTCGAACCGTTCGTGCAGCAGGGCAAGGCGACGGTCACGCTGCTCGACAGCCCGCTGCCCGACGACGCGCTCGCCGCGGCGGTCGGCGTCGCACTCGGGCAGCCGGGCGCCGCTGAGGTCCGGACGCTCGGCGAGACGACGCTCGTGCTCGCTCCCGCCCCGGTCGCCGAGCTGGTCTCGGCGGTCCGTGCGGCGGCGCCGAGCGCGAAGCAGATCGGCCGCGGCACCCACGTCGCCAACCTGAAGGGCGTCGGCCATCCCGTCGAGCTCGCGGACCGGTACGGCCTCGCCGGCCTCGCCGGCACGCAGGGCGTCTCGCACACCCGGATGGCGACCGAGTCCGCCGTCACCGCCGGCGGCTCCCACCCCTTCACGGTCGACGACGACCTCTGTCTCGTCCACAACGGCTCGTTCTCGAACCACGCCTCGGTCCGGCGCCGGCTCGTCGCCTCCGGCGCGGTCTTCGACAGCGAGAACGACTCGGAGGTCGCGGCCCGCTTCCTGGCGCAGCGGCTGCGGGACGGCGACGACCTGGAGGGGGCGCTCACGCGGCTGAAGGCGACGTTCGACGGCTTCTACACGCTCGTCGTGACGACCGCGGACGGTCTCGCGGTGCTGCGCGACCCGATCGCCTGCAAGCCCGCGATCGTCGCGGAGACGCCGCAGTGGGTGGCCGTCGCCTCCGAGTACCGCGCCCTCGTCGGCCTGCCCGGCATCGAGCAGGCGCACGTGTTCGAGCCGGAACCTGGGCAGGTGTACACGTGGAAGCTCTGAGCACCGCCGCCGAGGCGACCGTCGTCGACCTCGCCGAGGGCGGCGTCCGTGCGCTGAACAGCGCACTGCACGCGGCCGCGGCCGGCGCGCGCTACCGCGTCGCGAACCCGCGCGGCGCGCACAGCGTCGCGGTCGGCATCGACACCGAGATCGACGTCGTCGTCGACGGCCACGTCGGCTACTACGCCGCCGGCATGCATCAGCGCGGCACGGTGACGATCCACGGCAGCGCGGGCACCGGGCTCGCCGAGAACATGATGAGCGGCACCGTGCACGTCACCGGCGACGCGTCGCAGTCGGCCGGCGCGACCGCGCACGGCGGTCTGCTCGTCGTCGACGGGTCGACCGGGGCCCGGTGCGGCATCGCCATGAAGGGGGTCGACATCGTGGTGGGCGGCGACGTCGGCCACATGTCCGGCTTCATGGCCCAGGCCGGGCGGCTCGTGATCTGCGGCGACGCGGGCGACGCGCTCGGCGACTCCGTCTACGAGGCGCGCTTCTACGTCCGCGGCAGCGTCAAGTCGCTGGGGGCGGACTGCGTCGAGAAGCCGATGCGGGCCGAGCACCTGGCGGAGCTGGCCGGCCTGCTCACCGCTGCCGGCCGGCCGGAGGCGCCGGAGGAGTTCCGCCGCTACGGCTCCGCCCGCACGCTGTACCACTTCCATTCCGCGAACACGCACGCGTACTGAGGCCGGAAGGGCTGCCCCCATGACCCATCTCGATCCCGCGCTGCGCGAGTCGGCCACCTTCGACCGCGCGACCATCCGGGACATCCAGCGCGCCGCCGACAGCGGCATCTACCGCATCCGCGGGTGGGGCGCGAAACGGTCGCTGCCGCACTTCGACGACCTGCTGTTCCTCGGCGCCAGCGTGTCCCGCTATCCGCTGGAGGGGTACCGGGAGGCGTGCGGCACCGATGTCGTGATCGGCGCGCGGCACGGCGCCGTCCCCCTCCACCTCGACATCCCCGTGACGATCGCCGGGATGAGCTTCGGCGCCCTCTCCGCCAACGCGAAGGAGGCGCTCGGCCGCGGCGCATCGGCCGTGGGCACCTCCACGACCACCGGCGACGGCGGGATGACGCCGGAGGAGCGGGAGCACTCGAAGACGCTCGTCTACCAGTACCTGCCGAGCCGGTACGGGATGAACCCGGACGCGATCCGCCGCGCGGACGCGATCGAGATCGTGCTCGGTCAGGGCGCGAAGCCCGGTGGCGGCGGCATGCTGCTCGGCCAGAAGATCACGGAGCGGGTCGCCGCGATGCGGACGCTGCCGGTCGGCATCGACCAGCGGTCCCCGTCCCGCCACCCGGACTGGACCGGCCCCGACGACCTGACGATCAAGATTGCGGAGCTGCGGGAGCTGACCGACTGGCAGAAGCCGATCCTCGTCAAGGTGGGAGCCTCCCGCCCCTACTACGACACGGCGCTCGCCGTGAAGGCGGGCGCGGACGCGGTGGTGCTCGACGGCATGCAGGGCGGCACGGCCGCGACGCAGGACGTGTTCATCGAGCACGTCGGCATCCCGACGCTCGCCGCGATCCGCCCGGCCGTCGACGCGCTGCAGGAGCTCGGGGTGCACCGGGAGGTGCAGCTGATCGTCTCGGGCGGCATCCGCTCGGGCGCCGACGTCGCGAAGGCGCTCGCGCTCGGCGCCGACGCGGTCTCGATCGGCACCGCGGCGCTGATCGCGCTCGGCGACAACTCGCCGCGGTTCGCCGAGGAGTACGAGTCCCTCGGCTCGGCGGCGGGCTTCTACGAGGACTTCCAGGACGGGCGCGACCCGGCCGGGATCACGACGCAGGACCCGGAGCTCGCCTCCCGGCTCGATCCGGTGGCGGGCGGAGAGCGCCTCGCGAACTACCTGCGCGTGCTGACGATGGAGGCGCAGACCATCGCGCGCGCCTGCGGCAAGTCGCACGTGCTGAACCTGGAGCCGGAGGACCTGGTCGCGCTGACGGTGGAGGCGTCGGCGATGGCGCGGGTGCCGCTCGCGGGGACGACGTGGATCCCCGGCCGGCTGTGAGGCCCCCGGCGGGGTCCGTCGTCGACCCCGCCGCGGTGCCGCCGGAACCGTGGCGGAACGGCGGCGGCACGACCCGGACGCTCTGGACCGAACCGGGGACGGGCTCCGACTTCGCCTGGCGGGTGAGCCTCGCCGACATCGCCGCGAACGGACCGTTCAGCGTGTTCCCCGGCGTCGACCGGGCACTGCTCGGGGTGTCGGGAGCGCAGGTCACGCTGCTCATCGCCGACCGCACGGTGCGGGTGCGGCCCCGGCAGCCGGTCGCGTTCGACGGCGGGAGCAGCGTCGCCGTGCGCCGCGGGTTCGGGTCCCGGGGTCGCCCGTCGCGCGTGCTGAACATGATGACGGCGCGGGCCGAATGCGCTGGCGGCATCGGAGTGGTGTCCGCACGCGGTGCCGTGCGGTGGGACGACGAGGTGCACGCGGTCGTCCTGCTGCACGGGCTGCTGACCGTCGCGGGGGAGGCGGTGCCGCCGCTCGGGCTCGCCCGCCTGCGGCCGGGAGAGGCGACCGGTGTCGCGACCAAGGCCCTGGTCGCCGAGATCCGCGTCCGGCCGGCGGAGGCGCGGTGAGACCCGCGCACGTCGCGGTCGTCGGCGCCGGTCTCGCAGGCGCCGCCACCGCATGGCAGCTCGCGCGCGCGGGCTGCGCGGTCACCCTGCTCGAGCGGCGGGTCCCCGCCTCCCCGGACGGCAGCTCGCACGGGTCGGCGCGGATCTTCCGCTACGCCTACCCGGACCCGTTCTACGCCCGGCTGGTCGTCGAGGCGCGGGCCGACTGGGACGAGCTCGAGCGGCTGTCCGGCATGCCGCTGATCACGCCGGCCGGTGCCGTCGACTTCGGCGCGGAGCGCGACCCGGCGGCGCT
This sequence comes from uncultured Amnibacterium sp., assembly GCF_964244015.1. NCBI lineage: Bacteria > Bacillati > Actinomycetota > Actinomycetes > Micrococcales > Microbacteriaceae > Amnibacterium > uncultured Amnibacterium sp. The sequence goes on from NZ_CAXTHO010000106.1 coordinate 8,413, forward strand.
CGCCGCGGTGTTCGAGCAGATCGGCGTCGAGCACGAGCTGCTCGGCCCGTCCGCCGCCGCGGAGCGCTGGCCCGGCATCGCGTTCGACACCGACGTGCTGTGGCACCCGGACGCCGGGGTCATCGACGCCGAGGCGAGCGTCGAGGCGATGGTGCGGCTCGCGGAGGCGGACGGCGCGGTGGTCGAGACCGGCTGGGTGCTGTCCCGCGTCGAACGCGCCCCCTCCGGCCTCCGTCTGCACGCGGTCGACGGGCGGGTGCTGCAGGCGGATCACGTCGTGGTCGCGGCCGGCGGCTGGCTCCCGGCCCTCCTCGACGATCTCGGCCTGCCCGTGGGCTTCCGCGCGCGGCTGCCGCGCTTCACCGTGTCGCAGGAGTACGCCTATCACTTCCCCTACCGCCCCTCCGGGGTGACGTGGCCGACGGTGATCCACAAGGCGCCGGGCATGCAGGTCTACGCGCTGCCCGGCGGTCGGGACGCGGGGCATCGCGGGCAGAAGGTCGCGGAGTTCCTCGGCGGCAGCCCGCTCGCCTCGGCGGTGGAGCAGGACGGCCGGGTCTCGGCCGCGAACCGCGAGCGGGTGACGGCCTACGTCGCCCGCTGCCTGCCGGGCCTCGAACCCGTGCCCTACGCGGAGACCACCTGCCTGTTCACGATGACGCCGACCGAGGACTTCGTGCTGGACGGCGCCGACGGCGTCACGGTCGTGTCACCGTGCTCGGGGCACGGCGCGAAGTTCGCGCCGCTGATCGGCCGGATCGCCGCCGAGAGCGTGCTCGGCACGGCCCGCGCGCCGAGCCGGTTCCTCGTCGCGGCCTGAGCCACCTGGATCCCTGACCGTAGGCTGACCGGGTGGAGTCGGAGACCGAGGAGACGCCCGACCCGGGCACCCTCGAGCGGGTCATCGCCGCGCGGGTGCGCGACTACCGCGGCGAACGCGGGCTGTCGTCGGCGGAGCTGGCGAGCCTGAGCGGCATCTCGAAGGCGATGGTGTCGCGCATCGAGTCGGCGACGACGTCGGCGAGCCTGACGACGCTCGGGCGGATCGCGGGCGGGCTCGGCGTGCCGGTGACCGCCCTGTTCCGCGGCGCGGACGCGGACCGGGAGGCGGTGTTCACGCGGGAGGGCGGCGGCAGCGTGACGGTCCGCGGCGGCACGCGGCTCGGGCACGTCTACCGGCAGCTCGGGGTGCTGAAGGACGTGGACGCCGCCCTCGACCCGACCCTGGTCAGCCTCACCGAGAGCTCGGCGGTGTTCCCGCTGTTCCAGCACGGCGGCACCGAGTTCCTCTTCATGCTGGAGGGCGAGATGGTCTACGCCCACGGCGAGCAGACGTTCCGGCTGAGGCCCGGCGACTCGCTGCTGATCGACGGCGAGGCGCCCCACGGTCCGCAGGAGCTGGTCGCGGTGCCGATCCGGTTCCTCGCCGTCCGTTCCGCGACCCGCAGCCCCACCCGCTGACGACTGATCTAGGGTCGAGGAATGCCCGACACCACCGTGACCGTGTACGGCGCCGACTGGTGCCGCGACTGCCGCCGCTCGAAGGCGCTGCTCGACGCGGAAGGCGTCGACTACCGCTGGGTGGACGTGGAGGCGTCGAAGGAGGCCGCGGACGAGGCGATCGCGATCAGCGGCCGCTCGAGCATCCCCGTGGTCGTGTTCGCGGACGGCTCGCACCTGGTCGAGCCCTCGGACGAGGCGCTGCGCGAGAAGCTCGCCCTGGTCTGACGGCTCCGCACGGTCCCTCCTCGGTGGTCGAGGAGGCCGTCCACGGCCGTCTCGAGACCAATCGGGCTCGATCGTTCCGGGGTGATCTCGAGGCTCGCTGCGCTCGCACCTCGATCAGCGGAGGGCGGCTGCGAATCGCGATTCGGAGCCCGCGCCGGCGACCTACCGGTGGTCGAGGAGGCCGTTCACGGCCGTCTCGAGACCAATCGACCGGTTCGGGGTGATCTCGAGGCTCGCTGCGCTCGCACCTCGATCAGCGGAGGGCGGGGGCGAATCGTGATTCGGAGCCCGCGCCGGCGACTTTTCGGTGGTCGAGGAGGCCGTCCTCGGCCGTCTCGAGACCATCAGGAATCTGGGCGGAGCTTCGACCGGTTCGGGGTGATCTCGAGGCAGTGAGACTGGTGGTGGGTTCCGCACCGTCGGGTCTGACCCGTCTC
>NZ_CAXTHO010000107.1:0-10484 GCF_964244015.1 uncultured Amnibacterium sp.
CCTCCACGCCGCCCCGCCCGCCGCCCCTCAGCACCGAGCCCCGCGTACGGAGCGCCACGCGGGTCACGGGTCGATTACGCTGACGGGACCCGGTTCTCGCCCGTCGACGTCGACGGGCGACCTGAGCGTGCGGAAGGCGGCATGAGCGGTCGGATCCTGGTCGTCGACGACGACACCGCACTGGCCGAGATGATCGGCATCGTCCTGTCCAGCGAGGGCTGGGAGCCGGTCTTCTGCGCGGACGGCGCGGAGGCGCTCGGCCGATTCCGCAGCACCGGCCCCGATCTCGTGCTGCTGGACCTGATGCTGCCGGGCGCCGACGGCATCGAGGTCTGCAGGGCGATCCGCGACGAGAGCGGCGTGCCGATCATCATGCTCACCGCGAAGTCCGACACGGCCGACGTCGTGGACGGGCTCGAGTCCGGCGCGGACGACTACATCGTCAAGCCGTTCGACCCGAAGGAGCTCGTCGCCCGGATCCGCACCCGGCTGCGCCCACTCGCCGCCACGCCGGGGAATCGCCTCCGGATCGGCGACCTGACCGTCGACGCCGCAGGCCACGAGGTGCAGCGCGCCGGGTCCTCCATCCCGCTCACCCCCCTCGAGTTCGACCTGCTGCACACCCTCGCGTCGAAGCCGCACCAGGTGTTCACCCGCGAGATGCTGCTCGAGCAGGTCTGGGGCTACCACTACAAGGCCGACACCCGCCTCGTGAACGTGCACGTGCAGCGGCTGCGGGCCAAGGTCGAGGTCGACCCCGAGAACCCGCGCATCGTCACCACGGTGCGCGGGGTGGGGTACCGCGCCGGTGCGGCCGTCTGAGCCATGAGCGCGGAGCAGCCGCGAACGCCCGCATCGATCACGGCGGCGGTGATCGCCCGCCGGGTGCGACGCTCGTTCAGCGCGCCGGCCAGGATCTGGCGGCGCTCGCTGCGCGTCCGCACGGTGGCGATCACCCTGCTGCTCTCGTCCCTCGCGCTGTTGGCGGTCGGCACGGTCGTCTCCTACACGATCGCGAACGGGTTGTTCGAGGACCGGGTCGCCCAGGCCGAATCGCAATCGCTCCGTGCTGCGACCTCCGCGCAGGGCATCGTCAACAACGCGGGCTCCACCGCCCCGAATCTGCTCGAGTCGGTGCGAGGCCAAGCGATCAGCAGCATCGATCAGGTTGCCAAGCCGTCCGGCTTCGCCTGGTTGAGCACGCCGAATCTGTCGCCTGTCGCCAGCTCGGAAGCCATCGAGCCACTCGTCAGCGCCGGTCTGAAGGCGTCGCTGAAGGACGGCAGCGGTCAGCACTGGCAGTCCGTCTCGATCCCCCTCAAGAACGGTCAGGTGCACCCGGGGGTCGTCGTCGGCGACGTGCTGTCCGTTCCAGGCGGCCGAAGCGAGCTGTACCTCGTCTACGACATCAACGACGTGCAGGAGACCCTCCTGGTCGTGCAGCGCGCCCTGCTGATCGGCGGACTCGCGTTGCTCGTCCTGATCGGTGCGGTCGCCGCGGTGGTGTCGAACCTCGTCGTCGCGCCGCTGAAGCAGGCAGCCGCGACGAGCGAGCAGCTCGCGGAGGGCCACCTGGAGCAGCGCATCCCGGAGCGGGGGGAGGACGTGGTCGCGACTCTGGCGCGGTCCTTCAACCGCATGGCGGAGAACCTGCAGCGGCAGATCACGCAGCTGGCGAACCTGTCCCGGGTGCAGCAGCGCTTCGTGTCCGACGTGTCGCACGAGCTGCGGACCCCGCTCACGACGATCCGGCTCGCGTCCGACATCCTGTACGACTCGAGGGCCGGGTACGACGCGCCGAGCGCCCGCTCGGCGGAGCTGCTGAAGATGCAGGTCGAGCGATTCGAGGTGCTGCTCGCCGACCTGCTCGAGATCAGCCGGATGGATGCGCATGCGGCCGATCTGAGCGGTGAGCCGACCAACCTCGTCGCGCTGGTCCGGGAAGGGATCGACTCGCTCGGGGGCCTGGCGGAGGAGACCGGTTCGGTCATCCACCTGCACACCCCGGGCGGCTACGCCGACGTCGACGTCGACGCCCGCCGCATCGCACGTGTCGTGCGCAACCTGCTCGCGAACGCGCTCGAGCATGGTGAGGGCCGGCCGATCGACGTCACCATCGACAGCTCGCAGGGCGCTGTGGCGGTCGGTGTCCGCGACCACGGGATCGGCATGACGCAGCAGGACGCCGAGCGGGTGTTCGACCGGTTCTGGCGTGCCGACCCGTCGCGGCAGCGGCGGATCGGCGGCACCGGTCTCGGTCTCGCGATCAGCCTCGAGGACGCGACGCTGCACGGAGGCACGCTGGAGGTCTGGACCCGGCGAGGCGGGGGTACGAACTTCGTGCTCACGCTCCCGCGCGAGGGCGACGCCGTCGATGGGGACCGGCCGGTCCCGGTCGTCCCCACCGATGCAGGACCGGAGCCGAGCCAGACGGGTGAGAAGTCGGCGAGACGCGCGCTGCGAGTCAGCGCGTGAGGCGTCTGCGACTCGCGGCGCTCGTTGCTGTCGCGCTGCTGCTCACCGGCTGCTCGGAGATCCCGATGTCCGGACCCGTGCAGAACGGGTCGACGGAGGGCCCCAACAACACGACCATCGTGTACCTCCCGAACCCGCCCGCGCCGGGTGCGAAACCACGCGACATCGTCACGGGATTCGTGACGGCGGCGAGCGCAGGTGGCGACTTCCGCGTCGCGAAGGAGTACCTCGCGTCGTCGTTCGTGACGAAGTGGAAGCCGAGCAGCAGCGTGCTCGTGCAGGAGTCGCAGTCGACGATGAAGGTGATTAGCAGCACAGACATCACGGTGAACGTCCCCTTCACCGCAGAGGTCAGCCGCTCGGGTGTCTACAGCCCGACCCCTGGAAGCAGGCGCCTCGACTTCCATCTGACCCAGCAGAGCGGTCAGTGGCGGATCGATTCCGCACCCGACGGCATCGTGCTGGGCGAGACCGTGTTCCAGCGGATCTTCCGGCCCCAGGCGGTCGAGTTCTTCGACCCCACCTGGAGGCGGCTGGTTCCCGACTTCCGCTGGTTCCCCGTATCACCGAAGGTTGCCTCCGGTGATCCGAAACCCGCCGACGTGGTCGACGCCCTCCTCGCCGGCCCGACCGGACCCCTCGCGGGTGGCGTCGTGGCGACGGCCCTCCGCGGTGCGACGAGGGAGGGCATCGAAACCAGCAGCAACGGTGTCACGACGGTGACACTCAGCGTCCCCGGCAGCGGACCGAGTGCCCAGGTGACCGGCCGGATGCAGCAGCAGCTCATCCAATCCCTGCAGCTGCCGACCGCCTCCGCGCTCCGGCTCGTCGTGAACGGTCGAGTCGCGGCTCCGGTGAAGCTGATCTCGAACCAGCCCGGCTCGCTGAACGCCTACGTGGTGACGAAGGGGAAGTTCGGCACGCTCGCGTCGAACGGCGGGTTCACGGAGGAGCCGACGCTCGGGAAGCAGATCGTGGCGACGCGTCCGTCCGCGGTGACGGTCTCCGTACCGCAGAAGCTGGCGGTCGTGCGCACCGGGTCGGGCGAGATCGCGATCGTCACCGCGACCGGTCGGCGCGTCATCGACAGCCGCGCCGGCGTCATCGCGCCGACCCTCGACCAGCGCGGCTGGGCCTACTCGGTACCCGCGGACCAGCCCGGCGCCTTGCAGGCCTCCGACGGCAGCGGACCGTCGATCGACCTCGATGCCGATCTCGGCGGCACGAAGGTGGACGCGATCGAGGCGTCGCCGGATGGCACTCGGATGCTCGTGCTCGTGGACACCGCGAAGGGCCCGGAGGCCTTCGTCGCCGGTATCCAGCGCGATTCGGACGGGACGCCCACCGGACTCACCACGGCGCACTACCTGGTGGACCTCGGCGGCAGGAGCGGGTCCGGCGTCGGTGCGACATGGGTCGACGACGGTTCCGTCGCGACGCTGATCGGCTCGTCGGACGCCTCCTCCGAACGCGTGCGGGCGCAGCAGCTCGGTGGTGTGGCCCTGCCGCTCGGACAGCTGACGAACGCCACCTCCATCGTGGGCACCTCGAACCTGACCGACCTCCGGGCACGGATATCGACCGGTGACCTGTGGACCTGGACGAGCTCCCTGACCAGCAACCTGTGGCAGTCGGAGGGGGCGGAACCGGTGAACGTCTCGGTCCTCGCCGTCCAGCGCTGACCCCTCCGGATCCGCTCCTCCACAGGACAGGGAGCCCTCGGCGGGCGAGCATCGATCCGTGGACGGCGCGATCGCCCGGGCGGCCGGGTTCCTGCAGGAGCTCGTGCTGCCCGTCGACTGCGCCGGTTGCGGGACGGCCGGGCCCGCGCTGTGCCGCGACTGCCGCCTCCGGCTCGCTCCGCAGGTGACGGCCCGCAGCGTCGGCGGGATGCCCGTCGCGAGTGCGCTGGCCTATTCCGGGGTCGCCCAGCCGGTCATCGTCGCCTTCAAGAACGAGGGGCGCACCGGGCTCGCGCCGCCGCTGGCCGTCGCGCTGCGGGCCGCGGTCGCCGCGGCGGTGCAGGAGGTGGAGGGCGACGACCTGCTGTTGGTACCGATGGCCAGCACCCGGCGCTCCGCCGCCGAGCGCGGGTACGACCCGGTGCGCCTCCTGCTGCGCCGCGCAGGGCTGCCCCACACGGACGCGCTCCGGCTCGTGCGACGGCCCCGGGATCAGGTGCGGCTCGGCCGCGAGGCGCGCTTCGCGAACCTCGAGCACGGCATGGCGGCACGTGTCCCGCTGACCGGGCGGCGTGTGCTGCTGGTCGACGACGTGGTCACGACCGGTGCGACGCTGACCGAGGCGGCGCGTTCCGTGCGGGCGGCCGGCGGGCGGGTGCTCGGAGCCGCGACGGTGGCGTCCACGCGCCTCCGGTGAGCGGACGAAGCCGAAACCATGAGAGCGGTGAGGGGGTAGTGACGGCGTACCGGGAGGCGGACTACGGTTCGGTAACGGCGTCGAAGAAGACCGCCCGGCCCTCCACGGGGGCCGCCACCAGGCGACCAGGAGGTCCGACCAGGGCGGCGCGCTCGGATACGAGGGAGGTCCCGATGGACATCACACTCATCGGTCGCAACGTGGAGATCACCGATCGCTTCCGTTCCTACGTGGACGAGAAGTCGGAGCGGGTGGAGCACCTCGCCGATCGTGCGCTCGCCCTCGAGGTACGGCTCTGCCGACACCATGAGACGCACGGCACCGCGGGCGACGATCGAGTGGAGATGACCCTCATCGGGCCCGGACCCGTGGTGCGGGCGGAAGCCTCCGGGATCGACAAGTTCGTGGCGTTCGACGTCGCGCTGAACAAGCTGATGGAACGGCTCCGCCGCGCGAAGGACCGCAAGAAGGTGCATCGCGGCCACGGCAACCGTCTCGAGAGCCTCCGGGACGCCAGCGCCCACGACTTCGCGTCGCACGGCGTCATCCCCGCGGATGCAGCGCTGCTGCGGCCGGTCGCGGAGGGCGGTGCTCCAGAGGCGTCGAGCCTCCCGGAGGAGGAGCACGCCAGCCCGGTCGTGATCCGCAGGAAGCAGTTCCCGGCGGAAGCGCTGAGCGTCGAGGACGCGGTCGACCGGATGGAGCTGGTCGGCCACGACTTCTTCCTCTTCATCGATTCGACGACGGGCGAGCCGAGCGTCGTCTACCGCCGTGTCGGCTGGAACTACGGCGTGATCGCGCTCGACGGCCAGCGCGAGACCGCCGACCGCATCCTCGCGATGGCGGGCGCCTCCGCCTGACGCACAGAACTCTCCGTTTTGTAGGACGCGGCGTCCTACAAAACGGAGAGTCCGGCGACCGCAGGCCGTCGCGCCCCCTGATGAGGGGCCTGGGGTAAGTTCGATCGCTGACGTTCCGGTTCTCACTCCACCGGGACGGAGGGAGAGTCCACGTGGCGAACGTGCTCGAGAAGGCCCTGCGCATGGGCGAGGGGCGGCTGCTCCGCAAGCTCAGCCGCATCGTCGACCAGGTGAACAACCTGGCGGAGGACTTCACGCACGTCACCGACGACGAGCTGAAGGCCGAGACGGCGGAGCTGCGCGAGCGGTACGCGGCGGGGGAGTCGCTCGACGATCTGCTGCCGGAGGCGTTCGCCGCCGTCCGTGAGGCGGCGGCGCGCACCATCGGCCTCCGTCCGTTCGACGTGCAGGTGATGGGCGGCGCGGCCCTCCACCTCGGCAACATCGCGGAGATGAAGACCGGCGAGGGCAAGACCCTGGTCGCGACGATGCCCGCCTACCTGAACGCGATCGCCTCCCGCGGGGTGCACGTCGTGACGGTCAACGACTACCTCGCCTCGTACCAGTCCGAGCTGATGGGCCGCGTGTTCCGCGCGCTCGGCATGACGACCGGCGTGATCCTCTCGGGGCAGACGCCCGAGCAGCGGCGCGAGATGTACCAGGCCGACATCACGTACGGGACGAACAACGAGTTCGGCTTCGACTACCTCCGCGACAACATGGCGTGGGAGCCGAAGGAGCTGGTGCAGCGCGGCCACTACTTCGCGATCGTCGACGAGGTCGACTCGATCCTCATCGACGAGGCCCGCACGCCGCTGATCATCTCCGGCGCTGCCAGCGGCGAGGCGAACCGCTGGTTCGCCGAGTTCGCGCAGCTCGCGAAGCAGCTGCGGCCCGGCGACGACTTCGAGGTCGACGAGAAGAAGCGCACCGTCGGCGTGCTCGAGCCCGGCATCGAGAAGGTCGAGGACTACCTCGGCATCGACAACCTCTACGAGTCCGCGAACACCCCGCTGATCTCGTTCCTGAACAACGCGATCAAGGCGAAGGCCCTGTTCAAGCGCGACAAGGACTACGTCGTGATGAACGGCGAGGTGCTGATCGTCGACGAGCACACCGGTCGCATCCTGGTCGGTCGCCGCTACAACGAGGGCATCCACCAGGCGATCGAGGCCAAGGAGAACGTCCAGGTCAAGGCCGAGAACCAGACCTACGCCACCGTCACCCTCCAGAACTACTTCCGGCTCTACAAGAAGCTCTCCGGCATGACCGGCACGGCCGAGACCGAGGCCGCCGAGTTCATGGGGACGTACAAGCTCGGCGTCGTCCCGATCCCGACCAACCGGCCGATGCGCCGCACGGACCAGTCCGACCTGATCTACAAGAACGAGCAGGCCAAGTTCGCGCAGGTCGTCGAGGACATCGCCGAGCGCAGCCGCAGCGGTCAGCCGGTGCTGGTCGGCACGACGAGCGTCGAGAAGAGCGAGTACCTGTCGAAGCTGCTCGCGCGCAAGGGCGTCAAGCACGAGGTGCTGAACGCCAAGAACCACGCCCGTGAGGCCGCGATCGTAGCCCAGGCCGGGCAGTTCGGGTCCGTCACGGTCGCCACGAACATGGCCGGCCGCGGCACCGACATCATGCTCGGCGGCAACGCCGAGTTCCTCGCCGTATCGGCGATGACCGCCCGCGGCCTGTCCCCCTCCGAGACGCCCGACGAGTACGAGGCGCAGTGGGACGCCGTGTTCTCGGCTGTGAAGGCGGAGGTGGACCAGGAGGCGGAGCGCGTCGTCGCCGCAGGCGGCCTGTACGTGCTCGGCACCGAGCGGCACGAGTCGCGGCGGATCGACAACCAGCTGCGGGGCCGGTCGGGCCGTCAGGGCGACCCGGGCGAGTCCCGCTTCTACCTGTCGCTCACCGACGACCTGATGCGCCTGTTCAACGCGGGCGCCGCCGAGGCGCTGATGGGCCGCTCGGGCGTGCCCGACGACCTCGCGATCGAGTCGAAGGTCGTCTCCCGCGCCATCCGGTCCGCGCAGTCGCAGGTGGAGGGGCGCAACGCGGAGATCCGCAAGAACGTCCTCAAGTACGACGACGTCCTGAACCGGCAGCGCGAGGCGATCTACGGCGACCGCCACCACATCCTCGAGGGGGACGACATCCACCTCCGGGTGCAGTCCTTCCTCGAGGCCGTCATCGACGACGTCATCGACTCGCACACGGGCGAGGGGTCGGGCGACGACTGGGACTTCGACGCCCTCTGGGCCGAGCTGAAGACGCTGTACCCGATCTCGATCACGATCGAGGAGGTGCTGGCGGAGGCCGGCAGCAAGGGCCGCGTGAACCGGGACTTCGTGAAGCGCGAGGTGCTCTCCGACGCGAAGATCGCCTACGCGAACCGCGAGGCGCAGCTCGGCGACGAGGCGATGCGCGAGCTGGAGCGTCGCGTCGTCCTGTCCGTGATCGATCGCCGCTGGCGCGACCACCTGTACGAGATGGACTACCTGAAGGACGGCATCGGCCTGCGGGCGATGGCGCAGCGCGACCCGCTGGTCGAGTACCAGCGGGAGGGCTTCAGCATGTTCCAGACGATGATGGGCGCGATCCGCGAGGAGTCCATCGGGTTCCTCTACAACCTCGAGGTCGAGGTCAACCCGAACGGCGTCGCCGCCCGCGGGCTCGAGGCCGGGCAGTCGAACGAGACGCTGCGGTTCACCGCACCCTCCGACGACGGCGGCGTGGAGGTGCGCAACCAGCGCGGGCTGCTGGAGCGCGCCGCGACCGCGAAGGCGCAGCTGGCCGCGGCGCAGCAGGCGACGCAGTTCGGCGGCGAGCTGCCCGAGCGCGAGGACCAGCCGGCCCGCGGCCCGCAGCGCGGCGGCGCCCAGCGTCCTGCGCCGCAGCGCCCCCCGGCGACGGCTCAGCGCGGCGCATTCGGCCAGCAGCAGGCCGCCGGCGCGCCTCCGCAGAACCGCTCCCAGCGTCGAGCGGCCGACCGCGGCCAGTAGCTCGCGCGGTGTTCACGGATCAGGGGATCCGGCGGCGCGGAGCGCCTCGCCGGATCCCCTGATCCGTGAACACGATCGACTCGAGACCTACAGGACCGCCAGCGCCGTCGCGCGCCAGCGGTTGTCCATGCCCTCCAGGCGGATCGCGACGGCACGGGTGCGGGTCACGCCGTGGAGGAGCACCGTCGCCTCGACGACGTTGCTCGCCGGGAAGGTGATGCGCTTCGCCGCGACGGCGGCACCGGGACGTGCCGGCATCTGGCCGCGTACCGCCCGACCGCGCGCGGCGATGACCGATCGCCGCAGCAGGTGCCGGTAGACCCCCTCCGACAGCCAGCGGCCCAGCTGCTCGAGGTCTCGAACGCCGCCGAGCACCTCCACGACACCCGTGGCGAGGTTCTCGACCAGCATCGAGGGGTCGGGCAGCTCGGATCGCGGCGTCAGCTGCCGATCGAAGTACTCGTCGGTGCGGACGACGGCGAGATGGCGGCGTGCGGACGTCGGCGGAGGGACGGCGCTCATGGAACTCCGATGCGAAGGGGTGGTTTCGCGGATCGCCCGGGTAGGCGATGGCCATACCCAAGCAAACGGTCCGCTGCCCCGTCCACTGTTCGAGCGGATCTGTGGATAAGTCGGGTCGTCGTGCCCTTGCTTCCGGGTACGGTTCCGCGATGCGCTGGGACGAGCTCTTCGCCGACCTCGAAGGTCAGCTCGAGCACGGGCTCGGGGCGGAGGAGCGGGAGGCGGAGCTCGAGGAGGAGCGCCTCCGTGTCGGGAGGGCCACCCTGCGGGACCGCATCGCCGCGATCGGCGCGGAGCCGGTCCGTATCCGGCTGGTCGACGGCGCTCAGATCGAGGTGATGCCCCGCACCGTCGGCCGGGATTGGATCTCGGGGGACCTCGTCGGCTCCGCCGCTCAGGTCGTGCTGCCTCTGCAGGCGGTGCTGGCCCTGCTGCCGACGCCGACGCAGGTGGTGCGCAGCCTCGAGCCGGTCGCACTGGGCACGGTGACCGACCGGATCGGGCTGGCCTTCGTGCTGCGCGACCTCGCTCGCCGCAGGAGGACGCTGCAGCTGACGACGACCGGAGGCGTGCTGTCCGGCACCATCGACCGCGTCGGCAAGGACCACCTCGACCTCGCCGTGCATCCGGCCGACGGCTGGCGCCGCTCCTCCGCGGTCGCCCGCATCGAGGTGCTGGCGCTGACGCAGCTGCTGCTCGTCCGGATCGACTGAGCCGGGTCGGATGGGCGCCGATCGACTGAGCCGGTCGGACAGGCGCCCGGTCGGACGGCTCAGAGCAGCGGGCCGGTCCGCAGCTCGGGCACGATCGCGTAGTCGGACTGCCGCCAGTTCGCGATGCGGCGCTCCTCCTCGTATCGCGCCTGGATGTACGCCTCCAGCTCGGTGCGCTCGACCCGCCACTGGCGGGCGGCGCCGATGCGGATCGCCGGCAGCTCGCCCGAGCGGACGAGGGCGTACGCCTGGGCCGCCGACACCCGCAGCACCTCCGCCGTCTCGGCGACGGTGAGGAAGCGTCCGACGAGGTCGGAGGGTTCGGCTGCGCTCATGGAGGCGATCCTGACACCGCGCCGCCGCCTCCGACGGAACCCGATCAGGACTGTGGATAACTTCCGACGCCGCTGGGGCGGACCCGTCAGCATGGCCGAATGGTTGCCCTCCCGCTCGCCGCACGGCGGCGCCGCATGCTGGATCCGCGGATCCTGATCGGTGTCGCGCTGATCGCCGCATCCGCGCTCGGCACG
>NZ_CAXTHO010000108.1:0-10457 GCF_964244015.1 uncultured Amnibacterium sp.
GGCCTCGTCGACACCCACGTGCACGTGAACGAGCCGGGCCGCACCGAGTGGGAGGGGTTCCGCACCGCGACCGCCGCGGCGGTCGCGGGAGGCGTCACGACCCTGATCGACATGCCGCTGAACTCGATCCCGCCGACGATCGACGTGCCCTCCCTCGAGGTGAAGCGGGCCGCCGCGGCTCCCGCCGCGCTCGTGGACATCGGATTCTGGGGCGGCGCGGTGCCCGACTCCCTCACGCACCTCCGTCCGCTGTGGGACGAGGGCGTGTTCGGGTTCAAGTGCTTCCTCGCGCCGTCCGGCGTCGACGAGTTCCCGCACCTCGACCACGAGCAGCTGAACGCGGCGCTCGACGAGCTCGCCGGCTTCGACGGCCTGCTGATCGTGCACGCCGAGGACCCGGACGTGCTGCTCCGGCACGCGAACGCGGGCGGTCCGCACTACCCGACCTTCGTGCAGTCGCGCCCGGAGGAAGCCGAGACGATCGCGATCGGCGCGGTGCTCGACGGCCTGCGCCGGACGGGAGGGCGGGCGCACATCCTGCACCTCTCCGCCGCCTCCGCCGTACCGCTGATCCGCGAGGCGAAGGCGGAGGGGCTGCGCGTCACCGCCGAGACCTGCCCGCACTACCTCGTCTTCGACGAGGAGCGCATCCCCGACGGCGCCACGCAGTACAAGTGCTGCCCGCCGATCCGCGACGCCGCGAACCAGGACGTGCTGTGGGGCGCGCTGCTCGACGGCACGATCGACCTCGTGGTGAGCGACCACTCCCCCTCCACCGCCGAGCGCAAGTTCGCGGGCGCCGGCGACTTCCAGGTCGCGTGGGGCGGCATCTCGGGGCTGCAGTTCGGGCTGCCGGCCGTGTGGACGGAGGCGCGGCGGCGCGGGATCCCGCTCGAGCAGGTGGTCGGCTGGTTCAGCAGGAACACGGCCGACTTCGCCGGGCTCACCACCAAGGGCCGGATCGCCGAGGGTGCCGAGGCGGACCTCGCGGTCTTCGCGCCGGAGGCGTCGCACCGCGTCGCGGTGGACGAGCTGCGCTACCGCAATCGGGTCAGCGCCTACATCGGGCACGACCTGCGCGGCGTGGTGCGCACCACCTACCTCGCCGGCGCCCCGATCGACGTCGACGCGCCTCCACGCGGCCGCCTGCTCACCCGAGCCTGATTCGGGCTCCTGCGGCTCGACGCCCGCCGGCGACCCGATCCGCGTCGTGTCGTCGGTCGTCGGTACCGTGCTCGTGCGGACGTTCAGCTCGACGACCGTCCCGATTCCCACCCGATCGAAGCGAGGCACGATGACGATCACCACGACCCCGCCGATGAGGGTGGCGGTGATCGGCGGCTCGGGACTCGCCGGCTCGGCGGTCGTCCGCTCGCTCGTCCGGCGGGGTCACGAGGCGGTCTCCGTCTCGCGCGGCTCGGGCGTCGATGTGACGACCGGTGACGGCCTCGCGGCGGCGCTGGACGGCGTCGACACGGTGATCGACGTCGGCAACACGGCCGCCGAGAAGCCGGCAGCGATGATCGACTTCTTCGTCACCTCCGCGGCGAACATCCTCGCCGCCGAGCACGAGGCGGGTGTCCGCCAGCACGTGCTGCTGTCGATCATCGGGGTCGACCGCACCCGCGACTACCCGCACTTCACGGGCAAGCTGGCGCAGGAGACCACGGTCGCGGGCGGCGGCATCCCGTACACGATCCTCCGCGCCACGGAGTTCTTCGAGTTCGCGGAGAGCGCCGTGCAGTGGGGGACGAAGGGCGACTTCTCGGACGTGCCGCCGCTGCTCATGCAGCCGATCGCGGTCGACGACGTCGCCGAAGCGCTGGTCGATGCCGCGACCGCCGAGCCGACGAACGCGATCGCCGAGATCGCCGGACCGGAACGCCACGACCTCGTCGACCTGGCTCGACGGATCCAGGCGATGCGCGGCGGGCCGGCCCTGCGCCTCGTGCCGTCGTGGGATCAGAGCGGCTTCGGCGAGGAGATGGCCGGCAACCTCCTCCTCCCCCGCGACGGCGCCGCACTCGCCGCCACCACGTTCGACGACTGGTTGCGCAGCAGCGCCCGATCCTCCTGAGGCGGGTTCTGGGCGCTCGACGTGCGGAGCGCGAGGCCGTCGGGCGGTCACGTCACAGGCCGTTACGTGCGGGACACATCACCGTGCGAGTCTCGGGACATGTCCATCGTGCTCGGCCCCTATCAGTACGGCAAGGCGGAGATCCGCCTGGTCCGCATCGTGCGCGACACCCCGCGCCACGAGATCACCGACCTGAACGTCTCGACGGCGCTGCGCGGCGACTTCAGCGGCGCCTACCTCGACGGCGACCAGCGGACCTCGCTGCCGACGGACTCGCAGAAGAACACCGCGTACGTCTGGGCGAAGAAGCTGAACCCCGACCCGATCGAGGCGTACGGGCTGTCGCTCGCCCACCACTTCGTCGACGACGTCGGGCCGGTGGAGGGGGCGCGGATCGAGATCGAGCGCTTCGACTGGACCCGCGTGACGATCGACGGCCGGCCGCACGACCACACCTTCGTGCGGACGGGTCAGGAGGTGCGGACGGCAGCGATCACGCTCGAGCCGGGCGCGACCCACGTCGTCCAGGGGTTCAAGGACCTCATCGTGCTGAAGAGCACCGGCAGCCACTACAGGGACTTCCTGGTGGAGGAGTACACGACGCTGCGGCCGACGGACGATCGCATCCTGGCCACATCGCTGACCGCGAAGTGGCGCGTGACGGAGCCGTCCGCCGATCTCGACTGGAACGCGATGTACGCGGGCGTGATGGCCGTGATGCTCGAGCAGTTCGCGACCCTCGACTCCTCCGCCCTGCAGGAGACGCTGTGGCACATGGGCCGCGCCGCACTGGAGGCGTACCCCGAGATCGCGGAGATCCGCCTCGTCGCGCCGAACAAGCACCACTTCGAGGTCGACTTCAGCAGGTTCGACGAGGACAACCACAACGAGGTCTTCCACGCGGACGACCGCCCGTACGGCCTCATCCAGGCATCCGCACTCCGGGAGGGCGCGGCCCCCGCAGGCGACGCCTGGCTCGACTACACCGGCAGCGTCTGAGCCGGCCCGAACCGCCCTCGCGACGCGGAGCACGACAGCAGGACAGAGCCCCTTCAGCAGGACGAGAACGCGCGACCTGAGTCCTGCCGAACGCGTTCTGTCCTGCTGACGGACTCGCTGACGAGGCGTTCGCGTGCGCGCGACGGGGAGCGTCGCGGATCGGCGAGCATGGAGGGGTGAGCCTCCTCGTGCTGTTCGACCTCGACGGCACGCTGCTGGATGGCGGCGGCCTGCCCGGTGCCATGCGGGCGACCTGCGAGTCGCTGGCATCGGAGCTGCCCGGCGGGACGGCAGACGCGCTCGTCGCGGCGAACACCAGCACCTGGCAGCGCGTGTGGCCCGACGTCGAGGACGACTACATGCTGGGTGGGCGCTCCGGGGACGAGATCGGCCGCGACGTCTGGCGGCAGACCCTCGCGGCGTGCGGTGTGCGGGGCGACGACGTGCTGGACCGCGCGGTGACCGAGTGGTTGCGGCAGGAGCGCGCCGCCCTCCGCCTCTACCCGGACGTCCTGCCGACGCTCGACCGACTCGAGCGGAGGGGGATCCGGCTCGGGATGGTGACGAACGGCGCGGCGGCGGTGCAGCGCCGGAAGGTCGCCGCCGTCGGGCTGGCGGGCCGGCTCGACCCGCTGGTCGTGTCGGGTGACGTCGGCGTGCGGAAGCCGGACCGAGCGATCTTCGACGATGCGCTCGAGCGGGCCGGGACGCTCGCCGCGGACGCGCTGTTCGTCGGCGACCACCGGTGGCACGACCTGCTCGGCGCTCAGGAGGCGGGCATCGGCACCGTCTGGCTGGACCGCGCCGGAGTCGGGCTGGACGGCACCGGCCCGACGCCCGACCTGACGATCAGGACCCTCGCGGACCTCCCGGCGTTCGCGGATCCGCAGCGACACGAGGACACGCCGCGGTCCGGGGCCTGATGCACGCGCGGCGCACGTCTCGCGTCGGGTCGGCTACGAGCCGCGGTAGGTGCTGTAGGCGAAGGGGCTGAGCAGCAGCGGCACGTGGTAGTGCTCGGTGCCGGAGACGCGGAAGGTGATCTGCACCTCCGGGTAGAAGCTCGGCCGTCTGGTCGCCTCGAAGTAGTCGCCGGTGGCGAACGTCAGGCGGTAGATCGCGCCCTCGAGCCGGTCGGGTCCGAGCGCGCCGATCCGGCCGTCGGCATCCGTCGCGCCGCCGCCGACCTCGCTCCAGCCGTCGTGGGTCTGCCGGTCGAGGGTCACGCCGACCCCGACCGCCGGCGTCCCGAAGGCCGCGTCGAGCACGTGGGTCGTGACCTGGCTCATGCGTCCTCCTCGAACAGGGTGCCGATCCGGAGGGCAGCGATCTGCCGCAGCTGCTCCTTCGCCTCCGCCGCCTCCGCCGCCTCGTCGAGCTTCAGGCGGCGCTGCAGCTCGTCGAGCACCTCCTGCCGCGACCGGCCGGCTGCGCGGATCAGGAACACGCGGCCGAACCGCTGCTCGTAGACCTCGTTGCCGCGGGCGATCGCGGCGTCGACGCCCGCATCGTTCCGGCCGAGCGCCTCCTGCTCGCTCGCGGACAGCAGGGACGACGTGCCGTCCCCCTCCGCGCGCTGCCCGATCCGCGGGTGGTGCGCGACGGCCTCGTCGAGCTCGGCGTCCGTGAGGGTCCTCGAGGCCCGGTCTGCCGTCTCGACCAGAGCGGCGACGGACCCGTACGGACCGTGGTCGGCGACCTCGTCGACCCATCGCGCGACCCCGAGCGCCGCCGTCAGCCGCGCACGACCCTCGGGTGCTCGGGTGTCGATCATCCGGCTCAGACTAGGTGGCGGGGTCGGCGCGCGGGTCAGGCCGTGGCGCGGTCGAGCGGCCGGCGTGCCGCTCCGGAGGCGAGACCCGCGGCGGTGATCAGCACCAGCACCACGATCAGCGCCCGGAGGATCCCGGTCTGCTGACCGATCAGGCCGATGACCGGCGGGCCGACGAGGAACGCCGTGTACCCGATCGTCGCGACCGCCCCGACGGTCGCCGTGGCAGTCCGCGGGTCGTCCGCGGCGGCGGACATGCCGACCGGGAACCCGAGCGAGGCGCCGATTCCCCAGAGCGCGACGCCCGCGATCGCGACGGCGTCGACCGGCACGACGATGACGATCAGCAGACCGACGACCGCGAGCGCCGCGGAGGTGCGCAGCACGGGCACCCGGCCGAACCGGTCGAGGGCCACGGTGCCGCCGATGCGCCCCGCGGTCATCGCCGCGAGGAACAGTCCGAGCACCGCGGCGCCGGCCGCGTTGTCGAGGCCGTGCCCGTCGACCATGGCGAGGCTCAGCCAGTCGTTCGCGCTCCCCTCCGCGAACGCCATCCCGAGCACGATCAGGCCGATCAGCAGCACCCGCGGGTCCGCCCAGACCGCGAGTCGGGTCCGGAGGCCGCCGGTCGGCGCATCCTCGTGGCCCGCCGGCTGCTCGGCCGGCTGCAGGAACCGGACGAGGATCAGGGTCGTGGCGAGTGCGAGCACACCGACCCCGACGAAGTGCACGCCGATCGGCACCCGGACGAGTTCGAACAGCGCCCCGAGCCCCGCGCCGGCGACCGTACCGCCGCTGAAGGAGGCGTGGAA
Organism: uncultured Amnibacterium sp.; assembly: GCF_964244015.1. Classification (NCBI taxonomy): domain Bacteria; kingdom Bacillati; phylum Actinomycetota; class Actinomycetes; order Micrococcales; family Microbacteriaceae; genus Amnibacterium; species uncultured Amnibacterium sp. The sequence continues at coordinate 5,660 of NZ_CAXTHO010000108.1, forward strand.
CAGCGGCATGAGCGTGCGGCCGATCGCGCGCTCGTTCGCGGCGCCGGAGAGGTTCATCGCCACATCGACCGTGCTGGCGGCGCCGACGACGAGCAGCACCAGGAAGATCGGCGCGAACGCCGGCACGAACATGACGACGAAGCCGAGCGCGATCATCGCGATGCTGACCGCGGAGTAGGCCACGGTGATCGTCCGTGTGGCGCCGAGTCTCGCGATGACGGTGCTCGCCGTGACCACGCCGACGATCGACCCGGCGCTCAGACCCAGGATCAGGAAGCCCATCTCCTGCGTGCTCGCGCCGAGCAGGTCGCGCACGGTCGGCACCCGGCTCGCCCACGATCCGAACACGAAGCCGCACAGCGCGAAGATCGTGAAGACGGCGTCGCGCCAGTGCCGCAGCTCGGCGGACGGCCGGGTCCTGGTGGTGCTCATCATCGCAACGGTACGGGCCGCGACCCCATCCCGACGAACGACAGGAGGCGAGATGACGGATGTCGTCGGGCTCGTGCTCGCCGCGGGCGCGGGCGAGCGCTTCGGCGGACCCAAGTCTCTCGCGCGCACCGCGGACGGCGATCCGTGGGTCGCGCGGGCCGTGCACCTGCTGCTGGGGGGCGGGTGCGACGCGGTGGTCGTCGTGCTGGGCGCCGGGTCGGAGGAGGCGAGCGGACTCATACCGGAGCAGGCATCCGTCGTGATCGCCGACCGCTGGCGCACCGGCATGGGCGCGTCCCTGTCGGCCGGCATCGGCGGGCTCCCGGAGGCGGACGCCGCGCTGATCACGCTTGTGGACCTCCCGGGCATGCCGGTCGCGGTCGTCGAGCGCGTGCTGCAGGTGGGCACGGGGCGCGACGTGCTGGCCCGGGCCTCGTACGACGGTCGGCCGGGCCACCCGGTGCTCCTGGGCCGGGACCACTGGGCGGCGTTCCGCGACTCCCTGCGCGGCGACGCGGGCGGCCGGATCTACCTCGAGGAGCACGACGTCACCCACGTGGAGTGCGGCGACCTCTTCTCGGGGACGGACGTCGACCGCCGCTGAGGTCGTGTTCACGGATCAGGGGATCCGGCGCGCGAAGCGCCCGAATCCCCTGATCCGTGAACACGACCGGAAGGAGGGGGAGACGAGCGCTCAGTCGCCGAGTTCGCCCAGAGCCTCGTAGGCGGCGCTGATCGCGGCGACCCTCGCCGCTCCCGTCTCACCGAGCGCCTCCAGCACCGCACCGGCGAGGAGGCTCACGAGCGTGGCCGCCGCCGCGTACGAGTCGAACGGCGACGTCGACTCGATGCCGACGTCGAAGCGCCAGTCGCCGCCGCTCGGTGGAAGCGACGGGTCGGCGATGAGCACGGTGCGCGGCGCGGCGGAGTCCAGCGCGCGGAGCACCGGTCCCAGCACCGCCGGGCGACGGCGGAGGCCGACGACGATCACGACGTCCTCCGCGCCGAGACCGACGAGCTCCTCCCCCAGCGTCTGCCCGTGCTCGGGCACGAGCAGCACGTCGGGGCGGGCCTGCACGAGCGCCTGGCGGAGCAGCATCGCGATCGGGAACCCCGACCGGAGGCCGGCGACGACCACGCGCGGCGCGGCGGCGATCGCGGCGGCGGCGGCGGTGAGCGCCGCGGCATCGACGTCGCCCGTCAACCGCTGCAGATGCAGCACGTCCGCCGCGACCTGCGCTGCGATCGGATCACCGCCGTCGGCGATCACGACCGGCAGCCCCGCCCCGCGCTGCACGCGCAGGAGGTCGCGGGCCTGACGCGAGTCCGCGAACCCGAGCCGCCGGAACAGCCGCGACACGGTCGCCTTCGAGACCCCGGTGCGGCGCGCGAGCTCGCTCGAGTTGTACAGCGCGGACTCGTCCGGTCGGGTGCGCAGGAAGTCCGCGACGCGCTGCTCCTGCGGGCTGAGCGCCTGCCAGGCGCCCTCGATCCGATCGGCGAGCCCGATGGGCGGACTCACGCGCGGTGCTGCTCGGCGACGGCGTGCACCGTCGCCGAGAACGCCGCGAGCGCGGCAGCGGTGTCCGCCGCCGTCACCGTCTCGTCCGGGTGGTGGCTGATCCCGTCGTTCCCGCAGCGGAGGAACAGCATGGCGACGCCGGTCACGTCGCTGACGGCCATCCCGTCGTGGCCGGCCCGGCTCCAGACGCGCATCGGGTCGGCATCGCCGGTCGACCGCACACCGGCCTCGACCGCGGCGACCAGCCCCGGATCGCACGTGGTGGCGTCGGCGCGGTAGAACTCGTCCCAGCTCCACGTGACCCCGCGACGAGCGCAGACCTCGCGAGCGAACGCGTCGATCCGGTCGAACGCGGTGTCCCTCGCCTCGTCGGTCTCGGCGCGCAGGTCGAGCGAGAAGCGGCACGCGCCCGGCACGACGTTCACGCCGCCCGGGAACGCGCGGATCCGGCCGACGGTCCCGATCGTCCTCGACTCGATCGAGATGCGCTCGATCTCCAGCACGATCTCCGCGGCGGCCACGACCGCGTCGCGGCGGCGGGCGTAGGGAGTGCCGCCGGCGTGGCCCGCACGGCCGGTGACCTGCAGCGCGAAGCGGCGCGCGCCCGCGATCGCGGTGACGACGCCGAGCGCGCGGTCGGCGTCGAGCAGGTGCGGGCCCTGCTCGATGTGGGTCTCGAGGTAGCCGACCAGGTCGTCCGGCGGCCTCGCCGCGTCACCGATCCGCGCGGGGTCGAGCCCGAACCCGGTCATCGCCTGCGCGACGGTCGTCCCCGTCCGGTCTGGCGTCGCAAGCCATGCGTCGCCGACCCTGCCCGCGAACGCGCGGGACCCGAAGAGGGCGTTGCCGAACCGCGTCCCCTCCTCGTCGGTGAACCCGATCAGCTCCAGCGCGAACGGCAGCGCGGCGGCATCGAGCCGGTCCGCGACCTCGATCGCGAGCAGCACGCCGAGCATGCCGTCGTAGCGGCCCGCGTCGGTGACGGTGTCGAGGTGGCTGCCGAGCACGAGCGCCGGGAGGCCGGCCCGCTGCCCCTCCAGCCGGCCGCAGATGTTGCCGGCCGCATCCTGCCGGACGCGAAGGCCCGCCTCCCGCATCCACTCCCCCACGAGCGCGTTCGCGGCGCGGTGCTCCTCCGAGAACGAGACCCGCTCGAGGCCGCCCTGCAGGGAGGTGAGGGACGCGAGCACGTCGCACCGCTCGAGCGCGCGCGCCGCGCCGGCGGCGTCCGGGTCGGTCACGCGGCGGCGCGGTACGAGTCGAGCGCGGCCTCCGTGCCGCCGCCGGTGGGTACGCGGGCCCCGTTGCGCCGCAGCACGGCCTCGAGCGCCGCGAGCGTGACCAGCACCGTGTCGCGGCGCGCGTTGTAGCCCATGGTGCCGATCCGCCAGACCCTGCCGTGCAGCGGCCCGAAGGACGTGCCGATCTCGATCCCGTAGTCGGCGAGCAGCTCGCTGCGGACCGCGTCGCCGTGCACCCCCTCGGGGATCTCGACCCCGACGACGTTCGTCATCTTGTGCGCGAGGTCGCCGAACGGCACGAGGCCGAGCCCCTGCAGACCGGCGAGCATCGCATCGCCGTGCAGGCGGTGGCGGGCGATGGAGGCGTCGATCCCCTCCTCCAGCAGGATGCGGGCGCACTCGCGCGCGCTGTAGAGCATCGTCGTCGCCTCCGTGTGGTGGTTCAGCCGCGCAGGCCCCCAGTAGTCGAGGATCTGGCCGAGGTCGAAGTAGTTGGAGCGGATCCGGTCCGCTCGGACCACGCTGTCGGCATCCCGGATCCCCGCCTCGATGCTCTTGCGTGACTCGACGACCTCCACGGCCCGTGGCGACAGCGTGATCGGCGCTGCGCCGGAGGGTCCGCCGAGGCACTTCTGCAGCCCCGCGGTGACCGCGTCGAGGCCCCACGCGTCGGTCTGGAACTCGTTGCCGCCGAGGGAGGCGGTGGTGTCGCAGTAGAAGAGCACGTCGTGCTCGCGGCAGATCGCACCGAGCTCGTCGAGCGGCTGGGCGAGCGTGGTGGAGGTGTCGCCGTGCACGATCGCGAGCACCTTCGGCCGCACCTCGCGGATCGCCGCCTCGATCGCCTCCGGCGCGAACACCTGCCCCCACGGCACGTCGATGGTGTGCACCTCGGCACCGCAGCGCTCGGCGATCTCGACGAGCAGGTGCCCGAACCGGCCGAACCGCGGCACGAGCACCCGGTCGCCGGGCGCGACCAGGGAGACCAGCGCGGCCTCGATCCCGGCGCGCGAGGTGCCGTCGACGAGGACGGTCGCGTCGTTCGCGGTGGCGAAGACGTCGCGGTACAGCGCCTGCGTCTCGGTCATCGTCGCGGTCATGAACGGGTCGTACTGGCCGACGAGCTGCGCGGACATCGCCTGCAGCACCCGCGGGTACACGGTGATCGGGCCGGGCCCCATCAGCAGCCGGGCGGGTGGGTCGATGGGGCCTGCGGACATGGCACTCCTCGCCTGCAACGGTCGTTTCAAGCGTTCACCCTACCGCAACGACTGTTTCAGGCAGATGAACCCTCCCGGTCCGCGCCGCATCGGTGGCAGGCTCATGACCGGCGCCGACCGCAGGTTTCGCGCCGAGGGCGGACTCGTGCAGGGCACTGTCGCTCGCGCACTCGGATGAAGAAGGAGACCCCCATGACGGAGACCAGTGCGACGGAGAGCAGCACGCGGCAGCGGCTGCCGCTGAACCAGGCGAACCTCGCCGCGATCGGCGCGAGCGGCGATGTGGCCGTGCCCGCGTACGACCGCTCCGGGCTGACGGCGGGCATCCTGCACTTCGGGGTCGGCGGCTTCCACCGGGCCCACCAGGCGATGGTCGTCGACCG
>NZ_CAXTHO010000109.1:0-10190 GCF_964244015.1 uncultured Amnibacterium sp.
CTGTTCGGCGCCCGCACGGGCGGCGACGGGATCGGCGGGGCGTCGATCCTCGCCTCCGACACGTTCTCCGCCGGAGGACCGACGAAGCGGCCGGCCGTGCAGGTCGGCGACCCGTTCGCGGAGAAGGTGCTCATCGAGTGCTGCCTCGAGCTGTTCCACGCGAACCTCGTGGAAGCGATCCAGGACCTCGGTGCCGCGGGCATCAGCTGCGCGACCAGCGAGCTCGCCGCGAACGGCGACGGCGGCATGACGATCGACCTCGACGCCGTGCTGCTGCGCGACCCCTCGCTCACGGCGGAAGAGATCCTGATGTCCGAGAGCCAGGAGCGGATGATGGCGATCGTCACCCCCGAACAGCTCGAGGGCTTCCTCGCGGTCACCGCCCGGTGGGACGTCGAGACGAGCGTGCTCGGCGAGGTCACCGACACCGGCCGTCTCGAGATCACCTGGCACGGCGAGACGATCGTCGACGTCGACCCCTCCACCGTCGCCGTCGACGGCCCGGTGGTCGACCGGCCGGTGGCGCGACCTGCGGGGCAGGACGCGCTGCAGGCCGACACGGCTGCGCTGCTGACGCGCTCCGACGACGGCGCCGCGCTGCGCGACCAGCTGCTCGCGGTACTCGCCTCCCCCTCCCTCGCCTCCCCCGCCTGGATCACGGACCAGTACGACCGCTACGTGCTCGGGAACACCGCGCTCTCGTTCCCGGACGACGGCGGCATGATCCGCGTCGACGAGGAGACCGGGCTCGGGATCGCGATCGCCACCGACGCGAACGGGCGGTACAGCCTGCTGGACCCCCGCGCGGGCGCGCAGCTGGCGCTGTCGGAGGCGTACCGCAACGTCGCCGTCACCGGCGCGACGCCGCTGGCCGTCACCGACTGCCTGAACTTCGGTGCCCCGACCGAACCCGAGGTCATGTGGCAGCTCTCCGAGACGGTGGACGGCCTCGCCGACGCCTGCCTCGCGCTCGAGGTCCCCGTCACCGGCGGCAACGTGTCGCTCTACAACCAGACCGGGACCACCGCGATCCACCCGACGCCGGTCGTCGGGGTGCTCGGCGTGATCGACGACGTGGCGAAGCGCATCCCCTCCGGCTGGCAGGACGACGGGCAGAACCTGTACCTGCTCGGCACGACCGCGCTGGAGCTCGACGGGTCCGCGTGGGCCGGTGTCGTGCACGACCACCTCGGCGGTCGCCCACCGGCCGTTCGACTGGAGGCGGAGCGCGACCTCGCCGCCCTGCTGAGCGCGGGCAACGACGAGGGCCTCATCGCGGCCGCGCACGACCTCGGCGAGGGCGGCCTCGGGCAGACGCTCGCGGAGGGGGTGCTGCGCTTCGGGCTCGGTGCACGGGTGTGGCTCGGCGACGTGCTCGAGCGCGACGGCGTCGACGCCGCGACCGCGCTGTTCAGCGAGTCCACGGCGCGCGTGCTCGTCGCGGTGCCGCGGGAGGACGACGTGAAGTTCGTGGGCCTCTGCGCCGGCCGTCGCGTGCCGGCCCTGCGGATCGGGGTGACGGATGCCGAGAGCGGCACGCTCGAGGTGCAGGACCGGTTCACGATCCCGATCGACGAGCTGCGTGCTGCCCACGAGGGCACGCTCCCGGCCCGCCTCGGAGCCCGGGTCGGCGGCTGATCCTGCTGGTCGTGTTCACGGATCAGGGGATCCGGATCCCCTGATCCGTGAACACCACCCCTCAGGCGCCGGCGACGTCCTCGGCGATGCGCTCGTGGTGGTGGATGACCTCCGCGACGATGAAGGCGAGGAACGCCTCGGCGAAGCCCGGGTCGAGGTGGGACTCCTCCGCGAGGCCGCGAAGACGGGCGATCTGATCCCGCTCCCTGGCCGGATCCGCCGCAGGCAGCCCGGCGGTCGCCTTCAGGAGGCCGACCCGCTGCGTGCACTTGAAGCGCTCGGCGAGCAGGTGCACCAGCGCGGCGTCGATGTTGTCGATGCTGTCGCGCAACGACTGCAGCTCGGTGGCCTCGTCTCCGGTCATGCGCCGACCCTACGGCTCGCGCTGCCCGAGCCACCGGCGGAATACCGGTGCCCAGCTGACGCCTCGTGTGGTCCGTGAGGGTCGTGTTCACGGATCAGGGGATCCGGGCCGCTGCGCGTCGCCGGATCCCCTGATCCGTGAACACTGCTCCCGCGCTGGCGGGTGGGGTCGTCGCTGAGGGGCGCGACGGCGCTCATGGTCGAATCCGACCGCCGGAGGCGCTCCGGTACCCTGAGCGCGTGGATGCCGTCCTGCACGACCTCCCCCTCTACGAGCTCGGCGGCGTGATCGCGATCGCCGTGATCGTCGGTGTGGCGGCGTTCGCGCGGCGTGCCGGGATCGCCGCCCCGATCTTCCTGGTCCTGGTCGGCGTCGGGCTGTCGTACCTGCCTGGGCTGCCCAAGATCGAGGTCCCTTCCGAGTTCGTCCTCGACGTGCTCCTGCCGCCGATCCTCTACGCCGCGGCGATCAGGCTGCCGTTCGTCGACTTCCGTCGGAACATCGGCACGATCCTCAGCCTGTCGGTCGTCCTCGTCGTGGTCACGGCCTTCGGAACGGGATTCGTCCTCTTCCACGTGCTCCCTGAACTGATCCTGCCCGCCGGTATCGCCCTCGGCGCAGTGCTCAGCCCGCCCGATGCGGTCGCGGCGACCGCCGTCGGCCGACGACTCGGCCTGCCGCCCCGGATCCTCTCGGTGCTCGAGGGCGAAGGGCTCGTCAACGACGCGACCGCGCTGGTCCTGCTCACCACCGCCGTCGGCCTGGCGACCGGCGACCAGGCGAGCGACGCCCTCGCCATCTCCGGTGACTTCGTGTTCGCCGTGGTCGTCGCGGTGGTGATCGGCTTGATCGTCGGCATCGTGACGGTCGCCATCCGGTCGCGACTCGAGGATCCGGTGCTCGCGACCGCGATCTCGCTCGCCGTGCCGTTCCTGGCGTTCGCGCCGGCGATGACGATCCACGCGTCCGGCGTGCTCGCCGTGGTCGTCGCCGGCCTCTATACGGGGTATGCGAACCCCGGATCGTTCTCCGTCGTCACGCGCTCGAGCGACCGGATCAACTGGAACACGATCCAGTTCCTGCTGGAGAACGCCGTCTTCCTCCTGGTGGGCCTGCAGATCCGCGCGCTCGTGGAGGACGTGAACGCCGACCCGTCGCTGTCGCTCGAGGCGACGATCGGCCTCGGACTGCTCGCGACCGCCGTCCTCATCGGCCTCCGGTTCCTCTGGGTGGGCCCGCTCGTGCTCCTGCTGCGGCTCCGCGAGCAGCGCGCCGAGGCGCGCGCGCTGCACTCCCTGCTGTTCCTGCAGCAGCAGCTCACGCAGCCGACGCACAGTCGCCTGCGTCGGCGCATCACGCTCCTCCGGAGGCGGTACGCGCGGCGCCGAGCGGACCTCGAGCAGCTGCGCGGCCAATCGATCGACTGGCGCAGCGGCGTGATCCTCGGCTGGAGCGGGATGCGGGGTGTCGTCACCCTCGCCGCCGCGCAGTCGATCCCCACGGACCCGAACATCGCCTACCGCCCGCAGCTGGTCCTGATCGCCTTCATCGTCGCGGTCGTGAGCCTGCTGCTGCAGGGCGTGACGCTCCCGGCGCTGATCCGCGCGCTGCGGATCAGGGGTGTCGACGAGGCCGCGGACCAGCGGCAGCTCGCCGAGCTGCTCGACGACCTCAGCTATCACGGCCTTGCGGTCCTCGACGATCCGGGCTCGGCGGTCGACGGCGCCTCCGATGTCGATCCGGAGGTGATCGAGCGGGTCCGGCAGGCGTCCTACCTCCGCGCCGAGGCAGCGTGGGAGCGTGGCCACAGCGGCGATCTGCCGCTGGAGGCGACGCCGCACCGGCTGTTCCGGCGCCTCCGGCTCGCCGTCGTCGACGCCGAGCGGGAGCACCTGCTCGAGCTGCGCCGCCAGGGCATCTACCCGGCCCGCATCGAGGACCGCGCCCAGGCCCTGCTGGACCTCGAGGAGACCCGCCTCCGCCCGGCCGCCACGGACCACTGACTCCGTTTTGTCGGCAGGACCTGCCTACAAAACGGAGGGTGTCGTCAGCGCAGGAGGTCGTGGCGGACGATGACGCCGTCGCGGGAGGGTCCGACGCCGATGACGGAGATGGAGGCGCGGCTCAGCTCCTCCAGCGCCAGCACGTAGTCCTGCGCGGCCTTCGGCAGGTCGTCGAAGGTGCGGGCGCCGGTGATGTCCTCGTTCCAGCCCGGGAACTCCGTGTAGATCGGGGTCGCGTGGTGGAAGTCGGACTGGCTGACCGGCACCTCGTCGACGCGACGACCGTCGATGTCGTATGCGACGCAGACCGGGATCGTCTCGAGGCCGGTCAGCACGTCGAGCTTCGTCAGCACGAAGTCGGTGACCCCGTTGATCCGTTGCGCGTACCGCGCGATGGGGGCGTCGTACCAGCCGGTGCGACGCGGTCGGCCGGTGGTAGTGCCGAACTCGAAGCCCTTCGAGCGCAACCACTCCCCCGATGCGCCCTGCAGCTCGGTCGGGAACGGGCCCGCACCGACGCGCGTCGTGTAGGCCTTCACGACCGCGATCACCCGCTCCATGCGGTTCGGCGCGACCCCCGAACCGGTCGCCGCGCCCCCGCTCGTCGCGTTGGAGGAGGTGACGAACGGGTACGTGCCGTGGTCGACGTCGAGCATGGTCGCCTGGCCGCCCTCGAACAGCACGGTGCTGCCGGCGTCGAGCGCGGTGTTCAGCTCGAGCGCGGTGTCCGCGACCATCGGCCGCAGGCGCTCGACGTACTGGAGCAGGTCCGTGACGACCTCCTCCACGCCGATCGCACGACGGTTGTAGACCTTCAGCAGCAGGTGGTTCTTCTGCTCGAGCGCCCCCTCCACCTTCTGCCGCAGGATCCCCTCGTCGAACAGGTCCTGGACGCGGATGCCGACGCGGTTGATCTTGTCCGCGTAGGTCGGGCCGATGCCGCGCCCGGTGGTGCCGATCTGCCGCTTCCCGAGGAAGCGCTCGGAGACCCGGTCGAGCGTGCGGTGGTACTGCGTGATCACATGCGCGTTCGCGGAGACCCGGAGCCGTGACACGTCGACGCCGCGGGCGGTCAGCGCCTCCAGCTCGGAGAACAGCACCTCGAGGTCGATCACGGTGCCGTTCGCGATCACGGGAACGACGCCGGGGCTCAGGATGCCGGAGGGCAGCAGGTGCAGGGCGAACTTCTTGTCGCCGATCACGACCGTGTGCCCCGCGTTGTTGCCGCCGTTGAACTTCACGACGTAGTCGACGCGGCCGGAGAGCAGATCGGTCGCCTTGCCCTTGCCTTCGTCGCCCCACTGGGCGCCGATCAGGACGATCGCAGGCATGGAGGATTCCTTTCCTCTTGGGATCCAAACCTATCGGACGACCGCCCACCCCCCGATTAGGTTGCACATCAGTGTGCAAGATAAAGCGTAGGCTGCTGCCATGACCACGTCGACCGGCGCCCGAGCACCGCGCAGCGACGCCCTGAAGAACCGCGCCGCACTGCTCGACGCCGCTCGGGCGGAGCTGAACCGCGACCCGGACGCCTCCCTGGACGCGATCGCCGCCGCCGCCGGGCTCAGCCGCCGATCGGTCTACGGCCACTTCCCCTCCCGCGAGGCGCTGCTCGCCGAGATCGCCTCCCTCGGGGCGTCCCGCGTGGCCGCTGCGGTCGACGCCATCCACGACGCCGACCCCGTCGTGGACCTCGCCCTCGTGGGTCGCCTGGTCTGGGACGACATCGAGGACGTGCGGGCCATGACCCGCGCCGTCGTGCGAGGCCCGATGCGCGAGCAGGTGCTCCGAGGCGAGCTGGGACCGCTGCACGCCCGCATCGTCGCGGACGTCGGGCTCGCCGCGCAGACCGGCGCCGGCCGGACCGACCTGCCAGCAGAGACGGTCGCCCACCTGATCGAGGGCGCCGCGTTCGCGGTGCTGGACGAGAGCCTCCGACGGCCGATGTCCCGGCAGGAGGGTCGCCGGCTCGTCGTGCTCGCCGGCCTCGGCGTGCTCGGGCTGTCCTGGCGCGATGCGCAGGCCGTGCTCGAGACGCACATCGATCGACTCGCTCCGGAGGAGGACCGCTGATGCTCGAGATCCTGGATGTCGCCCTCGGCGACGAGCGCACCCCGGTGCTGCCGCCGTTCTCGGCCGTGCTGCCCGACGACGCCCCCGCATTCGCGTCGGCGGAGGGGGAGCGCGGCCCGATGCTCGCGTCTCTCATCGCCGCTGGTCGCCTGCTCCCCGATCGCGGCACGGTGCTGCTCGACGGCGTCGCGGACCTCGCGGCCGTCCGCCGCGCGGTCGCGCTGGTCGACACCCCGGTCGTGTCGGAGGCCCCCGCATCCCTCCCCGTCGCCGCTGTCGTGCGCGAGGAGCTGCGGTTCGCCGGGCTGCCGTCGGGCCGTCGCTCGATTGCGGAGGCGCTCGATCCGTTCGGGCTGCTGGCCTGGCTGCGGCGGCCGATCGGCGACCTGCTGCCCGACGACCGCCTCCGGCTGCTGCTCGGCCTCGCCGCGATGCGGCCCGGCGTCCGCGCACTCGTGCTGACCGCGCCGGAGCGGCACGGCGGGCGCGCCGAGGGCTGGACCGTCCTCGCCCACGAGTATGCCGAGCGCGGCATGCCCGTGCTCGTCCTCGGTGGCGCGGCCGCCGTCGAAGCCCTGCCGGCTTCCGCCGGCGCCACCATCACGACTGCTGGAGCGTCCCGATGACCGTCCTCACCCTGCTGCGCAGCGAGCTGAAGCGGCTCACCTCGACCAAGCTCGGCGTGCTCGCGTTCGTCGCGCTGATGACCGTGCCGCTGCTCTACGGCGGGCTCTACCTCTGGGGCAATCTCGACCCCTACGGCAACCTGAAGCACGTCCCCGCGGCCGTCGTCGTCGCCGACAGCGGCACGACCACGGACGGTCAGCGGGTGAACCGCGGGCAGGACGCAGCGGATCAGCTCGTGAGGTCCGGCGACTTCGACTGGCAGCGGCTCTCCCCCGCCGCGGCGAAGCGGCAGCTGCAGACCGGCGGGGTCGACTTCGTCGTCACCTTCCCCACCTCCTTCTCGACGGACCTCGCCTCCGTCGGCACGACCGACCCGCAGCGCGCCGCCGTGCAGCTGACGACGAGCGACGCGAACGGATACCTCTCGTCGACGGTCGCCGGGCAGGTCGCCACGAAGATCCGCGACGCCGTGGCGCAGGAGGTGGGCACGGCGGCTGCGAAGTCGTTCCTGGTGGGGCTCGCCGACGTGCGCAGCGACCTCTCCGACGCCGCCGACGGCGCCGCGACGCTCGAATCGGGTACGGCGGAGGCGAAGACGGGCGCCGATTCGCTCGCCTCGGGGACGGCGCGCCTCGCATCGGGCGCCTCGACCCTCGAGTCGGGTGCGCGGTCCGCGGCGAGCGGCGCCGCGAGCCTGGCGTCCGGCGCGCGGACGACCGCGTCGGGAGCCGACTCGCTCGCGGACGGGCTCGGGACGCTCTCGACCAGGACAGGCGCGCTGCCCGCCGCGGCCGGGCGCCTGTCGAATGGCGCGAGCACGGTCGCGGACGGCAACGCCGCCCTCGCGAAGGCGCTCTCCTCAGCGGCCTCGTCGAGCTCGACCGCGGCGGCACTGCAGCGCACGCTCGCCGCCGACGGGCTCTCAGCCGCGCAGATCCAGCAGGCGCTGGCGGTGCTGGCGCCGAGCGGGCGGGCGCTGCAGCAGGCGGCGGCCTCCGCGCAGCAGCTGGCGGCCGGGAGCGCATCGGTCGCCTCCGGAGCCTCGTCGCTGTCCTCCGCGACGGAGCAGGTCTCCTCCTCCGTGTCGACCGCTGCAGCCGGCGCCCGCCGCATGGCCGGCGGGACGCAGCAGGTCGCCACCGGCGCCTCCTCGCTCGCGTCCGGGACGCGAACCGTCGCGAGCGGCGCGACGACCCTGTCCTCGGGCGCCGCATCGGCGGCGAGCGGCAGCGCCTCCCTGGACACCGGCATCGCGAAGCTCGCCTCCGGAGCGACGTCGCTCCAGGACGGCCTCGCGAAGGGCGTCACCGCGATCCCGGCCACCACCGCGTCGCAGCGGGACGCCGAGGCCGCCGCGATCGGCGACCCGGCCCGGGTCGCGACCACGAAGGCGACCAGCGCGGGCACGTACGGCGCCGGGCTCGCGCCGTTCTTCCTCAGCCTGTCGGCCTGGATCGGGGCGTACGCGCTGTTCCTGATCCTGCGGCCGCTGTCCCGCCGCGCCCTGACCGCGGTGCGGCAGCCGATCCGCGTCGCGCTGGCCGGCTGGCTCACCCCGGCGCTGCTGGGTGCCGCGCAGATGATCGCGCTGTTCGTGATCGCCGTCGGGCCGCTCGGGATCGCGATCGTGCACCCGCTCGGCACCGTCGGGGTGCTGGTGCTGACCGCCGCCACGTTCGCCGCGATCCTCCTGCTGCTGAACGCGGCGCTGGGCAGCGTGGGGCAGTTCCTCGGGCTGATCCTGATGCTCGTGCAGCTGGTCACCGCCGGCGGCACCTTCCCCTGGCAGACGCTGCCGGGCCCGCTCGCCGCCCTGCACCACGCGCTGCCGATGGCCTACGCCGTCGACGCGCTGCGGCAGGTCATGTACGGCGGCGACCTGGCGCTGGCCTGGGGTGACGTCGGCGTGCTGGCGATCTGGCTCGTCGCGGCGCTCGCGCTGACGTCCGCGATCGCCGCGCGGATGACGCGCCACCGCACCCTCCGCGACCTCCAGCCGAGCCTCATCGGCGGCTGAGCACTCTCCGTTTTGTAGGCAGGTTCTTCCTACAAAACGGAGGATCAGGCGGCGTCGAGGGCTTCGACCAGGCTGCCCTGCAGCCAGGTGAGCCACGCGTAGACGAGGCCCTGCGGCGACGACGCCTTCTGCACGTTGTCGATCCCGACCCGCTCCGCGAGCGCGATCCGGAGGTCGCCGAGCGCGGTCAGCCACACCACCGCGGTCGTCGTGTCCAGCCGCACGACGCCTCCCGGGGCCGCCTGGAGGTCCGCGACCAGCCGCCCGGCCCCCTCCGCCTTCGATGCGGCGAGCCGTTCCCGTGTCGCCGCGGAGAACTCCGCGGACGCGTCCGGGTCGCCGGGCACGGCGTCCGGGAGCAGCCGGCGCAGCACCGCGTCGTCGTAGGAGCCGGGGTCGTCCGCCAGCGCCATCGTCTCCGCGAGACCGTTCGCGAGGTTGCCGATCATCTTCCGCTCGGCGCCGGTGAAGCGGCGCTCGATCGCGCCGCCCTTCCAGCGGAACTCCCCCAGGATCTTCATCCGCTCACCTTCTGCATCGTCGCCTGCAGGCCGTAGCCGTGCATCGCCTCCACGTGCCGCTCGATCTCCTCGCGGCTGCCGGAGGCGACGGCCGCCTTGCCCTCGGTGTGCACCTGCAGCATCAGGCGCTCCGCCTTCTGCTTCGAGAAGCCGAAGTAGCTCGTGAACACCCAGGTCACGTAGGTCATCAGGTTGACGGGGTCGTCCCACACCAGCAGCGTCCAGGGCGTGCCGAGCACGAGTCGTTCGTCGAGACGTACGTCCTCGAGCGCGTCGGTCACCCTCCAAGGGTGCCACCCGGATGCGGATCCGGGAGGCGGACCGGGTACTTCCGCGGGAGTACGGGGGTCGCGCCCCGGATGGCTACGGTCGGACGGTGACGCGCGCGCCTGGAGGTGGAGGGATCCGCCACCGCGCCCTCGCCGCACTCGCGGTCTCCGCGGTCCTGATCCTGCTCGTGGCGGGGGGACTCGCCCGGATCGGCGACGACGCGGCCGGCCTCGCCTACGGCGCACTCGGCATCGCATCGACGCTGTCGGTCGCGCTGCTCGGGCGGCGCGCACCCGGCCCGGGTGCAGCGGTCGCGGGGGCCCTGTCGATCACCGCTGCGGCGATCAACCCCGTGCCTCCGGTCGCGCTGTTCCCGTTCGCGATCGCGATCGTGTTCGCGGCCGCGTCCGGCGCCTTCGTCTGGGCCCTCGCGGCGATCGCCGTCGCCTACGCCGTGGCGATCACGGCCCTGTTCGTCACCGCCGATCCCGTGAATTCGGCAAATTCAGCCCGCGGCTTCGGGACGACGGCGATCCTCCTGGTCGCGCTCGGCGCGGGCGCGTTCCTCCGATCCCGCCGCAGCCGATACGAGCAGGACCTCCGCCTGCAGGCCGATCGCCAGCGCTCCGCGATCGAGGAGGAGCGGCTGCGGATCGCGCGCGAGCTGCACGACG